>JAUWQS010000496.1 GCA_030610915.1 Pseudomonadota bacterium
AGACCTACAGCCTGGAGCATGGTTAACTGGTGGGAGGCCGACCCCATTATGAAAGCCATGGATATAGAGATAACCTATCCGGAAAACTATGGCGCCGTTTGCGCCGCTTTTGGCGCTGCCCCGGAGTTTCTCGACCGTTCCGAGGCTGAGGGCTTCCCTGGTCATATGTGTGGCTATGCACGGAATTGCATCGGCTATACGGCAAAGATGAAAGAGCTGGGTGAAATACCGCCTGGAGCCCCGATGGGCGGTATGGCTAAGCCATTGTTTTTGCTCTGTTCAGGAGCCCTGTGTGATGCCAGGGTTAAGTGGTTTCAAGCCCTGGGGCGCTATCTTGATGCTCCGGTCTGGATGGTGGAGATACCCCATCCCGGAGTTGAAGAGAGCATGATGGAGGGCGCTAAGGAACAGGCAATCAAATTCATAGTCAAGGAACTGAAAGAATTTGTCCTCTTTCTGGAACGTCTGACCGGCAGGAAGATGGACTGGGATAAACTGGGCGAGATAACGGACGATTTAATAGAGATCAATCGGGTATGGTATGAGATCAATGAGATGCGCAAGATAAGACCCTGTCCTATGCACTCCCGGGACTTCTGGAGTTGTATGAATGCCTCTCTTTATCCGGCAGGTGACACCAAGGTATCGCTTAAATTATATCAGGATATGTATGATGAGGTGAAAAAAAGAGTTGATAACAAGGTCTGTTCTGTTGCCGAGGAGAAATACAGGATAGTATTTGGCGAGCTTCCTCCCTGGCATGATCTCAAAATATTTGATGAACTGGCGGAGAGAGGCTGGAATTTTGTTATCGAGAGCTGGGCTTATCAGGCGCCAAAGCCCATGGACTATAGCAGGATCAACGATCCCTTGGAGCGTATTGCCACACAGTGTTATCAATGGATTACAGGATATTTTGAGGATGCCTTTAAGGCGAAGGAATACATGGGCTATTTTGCCTATCCCTATATGGAGTGGGCCAGGACTTACCAGTGTGATGGGGCATTCTTCCATCCTCTCCTTACCTGTCGCACGGCAACCAATCACCTGATTCTTGCTCAGGACAGATTGTTAAATAAGCTGAAGGTTCCTTCCCTGATTGCGGAAGGGGACATCGTTGACACCAAGCTCTTTGATCATGCCGATACATTGCGAAAGGCGGATGTGCTTGAGGAGATGATGGACCACTACAAAGATGTCAGGCGAAAGGAAGGCCTGGAGTGGTAAGGAGCATATAAAATTGCAACTGCTCAGGTTGTCAGGTTCACGGTTCAAGGGTTCAAGGTAACTTCTCAATAAAATTAGGGGTAGGGAAGGTTTTAACCTTCCGATATAGACGACTAAAGTCGCCCCTGCCCGAACCGAACTTATTGAGATATTACCTTTCCTTCCTAACAGCCTTCAGCCTAAATAACCTAATCCAACAGGATGAAGAAAATTATCATGTCCATCCTGTTATCCTGTCAAAAAAACAGATGAACTATTACCAATTAGCAATAAGGAGAATTTACCAATGGCAGCAAAAGAGAAAAAAGGACTTGCCCGGGTAAGTGAGATATATGGAGACCGGACTCACCGAGCGAGAGAACTTGTGGAAGGAGGAAGGCAGGTAGTGGGCTATTTTTGCCTCTATCCTGTCCTGGAGATGTTGACGGCTCTTGACATAGTCCCGTACAGGATATTGGGAGACATGAATGAGCCGATAACCAAAGCGGATGCCTGTTTGCCTACTGTGGTTTGTCCTTTTGTGCGCAGTGCTTTGGACCTGGGGTTAAAAGGCAAGTAT
>JAUWQS010000032.1 GCA_030610915.1 Pseudomonadota bacterium
GAGCTCAGCCGAGCAGTACAAAAGCATGAAGGCTGAATTTCCAATTTCTAATTTCTAATTTCAATGTTCGGTGAACGCTTATCGTGGTTCGAGACCAACACTTTAAAAATGTAATCCCCCTATTTATTGAGCTGATACTAACTACTCAAGTTGTTTAGGCTGAATAGCTTCAGCCTGACTACGTGAGTAGTTACCGTTAATGTTCCCTCTGTTCTTCAAAACGAGTATAGCCACTCCTGTTCAAAATATAGAAGTGACTATACCATTACTACTCTTTTCTTTTATAAATAGTGTCCATCCTAAATGGTCTTTTTGCCCAATATCTGCGTTATGCTCAAAAAATAATCCTCGGAATATCAAATATATGCCTGCTGTTATTTCTTTCGCATACCTTGATCTTGAACAAAAATCCTCATTTTTGGATGGACACCAACTATCAGTACCGGCCCTTAATCCACAAGGCTAAACAACGGTCTTGTGACTTCACCATCCGAGTACTTGTCTCCGGGAAAAACCTTGTGCCCTAACTTTACTTTCCTTCCGATCAATTGCATGTCGATCTTGGCCAGCTCCATTTCGCACAGATTACCCATTATCCAAGGTCCCTCATCGAGCTCAACCACCACAATGGTGTAGGGGGCTTCATTCTGTCTGCCCTCCGGAGCTACATACATAGTCGAAAAGGTGACAATCTTGCCAGTGCCGCCCAGTTGGGTAACTTCGAGGTTCGTTCCAGTACACTCCTGACATGTTATTTTTGGCGGACATGTAATCGCTTGACAATCATTACACTTAATCCCCATTAACTTGTTACGCTTCAGAGCCTTGCTATATTCCTTAAAAGTAATCTTATATTCCATATTGTTCTCCTCCCTGCGAACATACTTATTGGTTATTTATTAATCAGTCTTTAAAATCAGATTGCAAATTATCCCATCTCCACCCAAGGTATCCACAAGTCCTACCTTGGCTCCCTCTACCTGTCTTCCCTCGTCAACCAGCTCACCTCTCAATTGCTTTACAATCTCATGGGTCTGTGAGACGCCGGTTGCTCCTATCGGGTGGCCTTTGGACTTCAAACCGCCAGACATATTTATGGGTATCTTACCCCCCATATCCATCTCGCCTTTCTCCCAGAGGTCGCCCGCAGTGCCATACTCAGCCAGACCAAGACACTCTGCCGCAATGATGCTCGCAATACTGAAACAATCATGAAGCTCACAGATGTCTACATCTTCCGGTCCTAACCCCGACATGTCATAGGCCTGTTTAACGGACACCTCACGCGCCCTGATTCTTGGCAAATATTTGTACTGAGAGCTCATCTTCCCTGATGATGACTGACCATGACCAGCAATATAAACCGGCTTATCGGTAAGCTTCTTCGCCACATCTTCAGAGGCCACAATAACGGCAGCAGCGCCATCAGAAAAAGGACAACAATCAAGCAACTGCAAGGGTGAAGCAACCATGAAACCACTCAATACTTTTTCAACCGTTATCTCCTTCCTAAACTGCGCATGTGGGTTCCTGGCACCATACTTATGAGACTGAACCGATATTATAGCCATCTGTTCTTTAAGCTTTGCAAGCGGGATATTATGTTTTGAAGAATAAAGATGGGCCAGCAGGGCAAAATAACCGGGAAAGGTGAGACCCGCCGCAGATTCATATCGGCTATCATGCGCCATCGCAAATGTCCGTGTCGCAAGCGGAGTGCCCATTGCCGTGGCCTTTTCCGTGCCGCCGGCCAGGACTATGTCATAATGACCTGAAGCGACCCACATAGCAGCGTCTCTTATCGCCATGGTTCCCGATGCGCATGCTCCCTCAAACCTTGTGGCGGGAACATACATACATCCTATTTCATTGGCAATGAAGGACTGTATCATGGCCTGCCCTTCACAAAAACCGCCCAAACAATTGCCACAATTTAAGGCCTGTATGTCTTTGGGTTTCAAATTTGACCCGTAAATGGCATCCATGGCCGCCTCTGCAAACATCTCAACCTCTGTCTTTGGCGAGTCAAACATAAAATTTGTATGACCCGTGCCAACTACTGCAACTCTTCTCATTTCTACCTCCTTTTATTTGCGGTACTGATAGACCGCTGTAATCCGACACAATATAAACTTACAGCGTAATAGCTCAATAAATAGGGATAGGGGCGACTTTAGTCGCCCACATCGGGAGGTTATAAAACCTCCCCTACCCTGATTTATTGAGCCGATACCTTACAGCCTTCAAACAACTGTAAATTAGTCAACGACAATAAAGCACAACACGAAGCGCCTTAAATCTCGTCAAATAATTTGTTTTATCAAAAATTTACAAACTAAAAAAATCCTCCCTGTTCCGCCTTTGTAAAGGGAGAACAGGGGAATTTTATAACACCAAATCATACATCGTATCAAGTTTGTAAACTTCTCGTTTATAACTCATTGCCAAAGATTGCCACACTGCAGACCATACTGCCACAGACACCTCCATGGTTATGGGTAAGTCCAAGCCTCAGATCCTGCTTTAACTGTCTCTCTTCAGGTTCTGCTTTACCCTGGAGCTGCTTGTAAATCTCATAGGCCATTCTAATACCGGATGCACCGATGGGATGGCCAAAACACTTTAACCCACCATCGCTCTGACAGGGAACCTTGCCGTCAAAATCGTAAAACCCGTCTTCAATATCTTTTCCAGCCTTACCAATAGGCGAAATCTGAAGACTCTCACAGGTGATTAATTCACTGATGGAAAAGCAGTCGTGAACCTCCATCAGGCTTATCTCTTCCCTTGGATTTTTTATGCCCGCCTCTTCGTATGCCTTGACTCCCGGAACACGGGTTGATTCAAGATGGACGCCATCCCAGCTCTGGTGCCCGATTCCGGTTGATGGCGTGAGTGAAAGCTGAAGCGCTTTGGCATAAATTGGATCAGGCCTGAAGTCTTTTGCCATATCGGCGCGGACAATAATGGCCGCAGCTGCGCCGTCACTGACCCCGCAGCAGTCGAACAATCCAAGCGGATCGGCGATTATCGGGGCATTCATTATGGCCTCTATGGTCGGCAGACGTCGAAGATGCGCTCTTGGGTTGCTGACTCCATTTTGATGGCTCTTCCATGATATCCTGGCAAGAATCCTCTTGATCTCTTCACGCGTCAGGCCATATTTTGCGCGATAGGCATTTGCTATCTGCGCAAACATGCCTGGAGCTGTCAGGTTTGGATAATAGAACATCTGTTCCGTTCCCGCAACCGACCCAATATCCGGCAGTCCACCAAACCCTGTGTCTTTTAGCTTCTCCGCGCCAAGCGCAAGGGCAATATCACATGCGCCTGATGCCACGCCATAACACGCCCCGCGAATAGCCTCTGTCCCGCTTGTGCAAAAATTCTCCACCCTTGTCACAGGGATATTTGGAAGCTTAAGCGCCCTTGCCAGCGCTATACCGCCTTTACCGGCATTATGCTCTTCAAAGCAGGTGGAAAACCATGCTGCGTCGATATCCTTAATCCCTATTCCCGCGTCTTCCGCAGCCTCCTTATAGGCATCAACCATCAGATCTTGCAGTGTTTTATCCCACAACTCCCCATACCTGGTGCAACCCATACCAATAATTGCAACTTTATTCTTTATCCCTTCTGCCATTTATTAATCCTCCTCTTATGCGTTTTTTTCGAGTACCGGCACGGCCTTCCAGAAATATGTTACTATCCCTCTTCCCTTGTCCACATGTTTTCGACGGAAACTCATCCTTACAGACAGCCCCACATCAAGTGAATCAAGGTTACAGTCTGTAATATCAAGGTAGAGTCTTCCACCCTCATCAAAATCGACCAGACCGTAGATTGCGGGAGGATCCATACTAAAAGCCAGATTATCTCCGGTGTAGGAAATTATACGCCCGACCCTGTCATGAAAAAAATAATCCTCCATCTGATCAATGGCTCCGCACTCAGGATTAATACAGACACGCTGTTTTGGATACTGAGGAGTGCTGCATACCTTGCATCTTGAGCCGCAGAGGGCAGAAATCCCATCCCCTTCTCTATACATCATGGACATCCTCTTAATGGGAGTCTCTTCACCGCGAATTCCTACATCTACAGGAATCAGATCACGGAACACCAGATATTTCACATAATTGTCCAGCACCGCCTTCTGGCTTAGATGTCCTTTTATGCCCATCCTGTCTCTTACCTTTTCAATCTGACCGGTTACCTCAAAGAAGAGAACATCACACCCGTTGCCATAACCCGCAACAAGTATCTTGTCCCCAGGTTTTGCCTCTTCAAGGGCAGCTACCAGCATCATCGGAGCAAGAGCTGAACCGGTATCCCCAACATTGCCTATCAGATTATCCTGAAGCCTGTCAGCTTCAATTCCCAATTTCTTGGAGAGCTCCTTCAACGCTCCACCGACAGGACAGCTAATTGCCACCTTGGCAAAATCACCAATCTTCATACTATATTTCTCAAGAAAACCGGCCACAGCTTCCGATATGATCTTTACATATCCTTCATCCCTGATCCATCTTGCCTCCCAGCCATGAATAAATCTCTCTTCCTGCATCCGGCGATGATCAATAAAATCTCTGGAAACAGAATGACTCCCCTTTAATTCAGCAATAACATCGTCCTTGCCAACGGTAAAGGCGGCGGCGCCATCGCCAAAGGTGTGTTCCATGTTGCTGCCCGTCTTTCCCTGCCTTGAATCCGCGGCGCATACAAGAAAATTCTTTATCCCTTCCAATCTTACGGCATCACAGGCAGAAATCAGGGCACTGGTACCCGATTTGAGGGAGGCGCCAAAATCAGCGGTTCTGACATCCGGTCTCAGAGCAAGGGCAGCCGCACATATTGCGGCATTCTGACGCTCTAAATATGGAGCGGTTGTTGAACCAAGATATAATCCATCTATGCTATCCCGATCACAACCGGTCAGACAATCCCGGGCTGCCGCCACAGCCATGGTAATACCGTCCTCATCATAATTTGCAACAGCCTTCTCTCCCCTTGCCACACCTGCAGTGGCCGAGTTGAACCAACCCATAGCCGAAAAGATAGTCTTACGATTCAACCTGTAACGTGGAATATAAGCCCCATAAGAAGTGATCCCAACCATATTCTTAATTCCTCCTTTTTATAGCAGTAATCTAAACTCTTAACATAACTACTCAAGTTGTTCAGGCTGAAGGCCATTTCCTGCGGTGCGCCTACCGCCTACATACCTGACTGAGTAGTTACCTCTCACCCTTAGCATCAATACCCCCCCCTGTTGATGCGCCAGGTTACACTCATTTTTAATAGACAGGCACAGACCCTTTATCTGCCCCGGCCAGGCAGGTACTCCACTCCGTAGTAGATCGGGGGGGTATCTCGCCCGACAAATGCGGCCTCGGATGAAGCCTCGTTAAAGAAGTTTAAAGCCTCGCCTCTGACCTGAAAATTCCGACTCATCTAATACAGTATCTTGTTATTTCAGGCTCCGGCTGATGATCATACGCTGCACCTCGTTTGTTCCCTCGATGATCTGCATGATCTTGGCCCCCATATAATAGCGGGATACTGCGTACTCTTTCATAAAACCGTATCCCCCGTGAATCTGGAAGGCATCGCTGGCAATCCTCTCCAAATTCGTCGAGGCAAAGAGTTTTGCATATGATGCCGCTACATTATAAGGCATGTTGTTGTCTCTCAACCAGGCCGCTTTGAGATACATATTTCGCGCCAGCTCAATATTCATGGCCATATCGGCCAGTTTAAAAGAAACCCCCTGAAAGCTGAAGATCGGCTTCCCAAATTGAACCCTCTCCTTTGCATATTTCAGAGAAGCATTCAGACATGCCTGCCCCATACCAACACAAACAGCTCCAACGCCGATACGACCAACTGCAAGAACAGTCATATGCTGGGCAAATCCTTTACCTTCCTCTCCCAGAAAAAGATCTTTCGAAATACGACAATCTTCAAATACCAACTCGTACGTAGGAAAGTGGTGAAATGCGATCTTGTCGTATTCCTGGCCAAGATTAAAACCGGGAGTGCCTATGGGCGCTATAAAGGTGTTGAGCACATTTTTGTCTTTTCCCCTGGTAATGGCAGTAATAATAGAAAGAGAGGCATCCTTATGAGAAATATTGGAAATGAACTGTTTGGTGCCGTTGATAACCCACGCATCCCCATCGAGCACCGCCGTGGTCTTGGTGGCGGAGGCATCGGAACCTGCCTGCGGTTCGGTAAGCCCAAATGCCCCGATTGTTTTGCCTTGAGCCATGGGAACCAGCCACTTCTGCTTCTGTTCTTCCGTGCCAAACTCACATAGCTCATTCGCCACATCACAAACTGTAACATCGAGTAAAGCACCAAGTCCTGCATCGCCCCGAGAGATCTCCTCTATGCAAAGACACTGGCCAATCCAGTCGCCACCGCTTCCACCGTATTTTTCCGGAAATGGGATTCCCATCATCCCGAGATCGGACATCTGCCCTGTAATGTCATAGGGATAATCGTGTATTTTAACCATCTCCTCGGCTCTCGGAGCTATAACATCATCTGAAAACTTTGCTGCCATATCCCTGATCATCTGTTGTTCTTCAGTTAATTGAAAATTCACATTCCGCCTCCTTTTTAAGAAAAAATAAGGTGATATCTCAACAAGTTCGGGCAGGCCGTTCGACAAGCGCACCTGCAAAACTAAGGACATCTCTACTGCCCTTAGGGTCACCGTGAATTGGATAAACCTTTCGATATCCACAGATTGCCGACGATGCTATAACTCATTGCCAAAGATTGCTACGCTGCAGACCAGACAGCCACAGATACCCCCATGGTTATGGGTAAGTCCAAGCCTCAGATCCTGCTTTAACTGTCTCTCTTCAGGTTCTGCTTTACCTTGGAGTTGCTTGTAAATCTCATAAATCATTCTTATACCGGATGCGCCGATGGGATGACCAAAACATTTTAATCCGCCATCACTCTGACAGGGAACCTTGCCGTCAAAATCGTAAAACCCGTCTTCAATATCTTTTCCAGCCTTTCCGATAGGTGAAATCTGAAGACTCTCACAAGTGATTAATTCACTGATGGAAAAGCAGTCATGAACCTCCATCAGGTTTATCTCTTCCCTTGGATTTTTTATGCCCGCCTCTTCGTATGCCTTGATTCCCGGAACACGGGTTGATTCAAGATGGACGCCATCCCAGCTCTGGTGCCCGATTCCGGTTGATGGAGTGAGCGAAAGCTGGAGCGCCTTGGCATAAATTGGATCAGGCCTGAAGTCTTTTGCCATATCGGCGCGGACAATAATGGCTGCAGCCGCACCGTCACTGACCCCGCAACAGTCAAACAACCCAAGCGGATCTGCGATTATCGGGGCATTCATTATGGCTTCTATGGTCGGCGGACGTCGAAGATGCGCCCTTGGGCTATTAGCCCCATTTTGATGGCTTTTCCAGGATATCCTGGCAAGAATCCTCTTGATCTCTTCACGCGTCAGGCCGTATTTTGCGCTGTAGGCATTTGCTATCTGCGCAAACATGCCTGGGGCTGTCAGGTTTGGATAATAGAACATCTGTTCTACTCCCAAGACTGTAGGAAGATCCGGCAGTCCGCCAAACCCTGTGTCTTTCAACTTCTCCACGCCAAGCGCAAGCGCTACATCACAGGCGCCTGATGCCACGCCATAGCACGCCCCGCGAACGGCTTCTGTCCCGCTTGTACAGAAATTCTCCACCCTTGTCACAGGAATATTCGGAAGCTTAAGCGCCCTTGCCAGCGCTATACCGCCTTTACCGGCATTATGCTCTTCAGCGCAGGTGGAAAACCATGCTGCGTCGATATCCTTAATCCCTATTCCCGCGTCTTCCGCAGCCTCCTTATAGGCATCAATTATCAGATCCCCCGTGCTTTTATCCCACAGCTCCCCAAACCTGGTGCAACCCATACCAATAATTGCAACTTTATTCTTTATCCCTTCTGCCATTTTCCAATTCTCCTTTATTATATGTTTTTTCCGAGCATCGGCACGGCCTTCCAGAAATATGTGTATATCACTCGTAACTATTCAGGCACATAGGCTGAAGGCTGTTAGGAAAAGCCTCGAATACCGCACACTTTGAAGCCATATTTGATACAAAAATCTGCGGCAATCGTGTTTTTCGAGTACCTTCAGCCTACCCCGGACAAGCCGGAAAAGCTCAAAGCCCAAAGCCCAAAGCCTTTAGCCAATCACGGTTATTGAGATTCTCGAAATACGGCTTGAAACTTGAAATTGGATATCTTCCCCCGGAGTAGGACAGGCGTCTCGCCTGTCTACGGTGAATGGTTACCAAATTCTTTTGCCATTTTTGCACGAATTTCAAAACTAAGGGACTATTGAGCTATTACTAAAAACATTCAATCCACAGCCTTCAGCAGCGCATTATTTGTCCTTGAACACACCTTTTCTCTTTTCTATAAAGGCCTTCATACCTTCTTTCTGGTCTTCTGTTGAAAAGAGAATCTCGAAACCATGCGCTTCAAATTCAAGGGCGGAACTTATATGACTTACGTTCATGCCATCATTGAGGACACGTTTTGTCACACTCAATGCAACCCCAGGCTGGCGCGCTATCTTCTTTGCCATCTTCCTCGTCTCTTCCATCAGAGAGTCAACAGGAACAACCTTACTTACCATGCCTACCCTGTATGCCTCACTGGCATCCATCTGGCCACCCGTATACAATAGCTCTTTCGCCTTGCTTAAACCTACGATCCTGGGAAGCCTCTGTGTCCCGCCTCCGCCTGGAATAACTCCTAACATTATTTCAGGTTGACCGAAGAGCGCATTCTCCGCCGCTATTCGGATATCGCAGGCCATGCTCAGCTCACAACCACCCCCCAGGCAAAAACCACTTATTGCGGCAATAACCGGCTTTTCAAGGTTTTCAAGTTTACCAATACCCTGCTGAACCTTTACGGAAAACTTGTGCGCATCAACAGGCGTAATCAGTGTCTCCAACTCCTTGATGTCTGCTCCGGCCGCAAAGAATTTCTCGTTTCCACCAGTGATTATTACCACCTTTACATCATCATCGGCCGCAATCTCATCTATAACACCGCTCAAATCACTCAACACATCGCTATTCAAGGCATTCATAGCCTTCGGCCTGTTCAGCGTTATCGTGCCGATACGATCTGCCTTTTCATAAAGAAGGGTTTTATATTCCATGACAGTCTCCTTTCTTATCACAAATTACAACTACAGTTATATACTACCATTGATACATTCATAAAAAGTCGGAAAAACACTCCTTTATCATTCCTTCACTTCGCTCAGAACAGCGTCTGGTGAGCCGAAGCCCTGAGTATAACGAAGGGGATAGCGAACAATCTGATATCATTGAGATTCTTCGTCGCGGAGTTTATCCTGAGCCCCAGATTCTTCGTTGCTTCACTCCTCAGAATGACATGGGCGAAGGGCTCCTCAGAATGACACTATGTGGACTTTTTACGAGTCCATCACCATTGACATTTAAAATATGCCTATCTGCCCATAATTCCGAACAGACAGGCACACAAAATATTACCTTGCCGCCATCCTGATGCCGCCATCAAGCCTGATCACTTCACCATTTATCATTGTGTTCTCAATAATATGCTGAACCAGCCTGGCATATTCAGAAGGATGCCCGAGACGCTTGGGGAATGGAACCATCGCACCAAGAGCTTGCTTGACATTTTCCGGCGCCATTGCCAGCATAGGTGTGTTAAATATACCAGGAGCAATCGCGTTCACTCTAATCCCATATTCAGCGCACTCCCTCGCCACCGGAACGGTCAGGCTTACCACCCCGCCCTTGGAGGCGGAATATGCCATCTGGCCTATCTGGCCCTCTGTTGCGGCGACAGAAGACGTATTGACAATAACACCCTTTTCGTCATCTTCCATCGGGTCATTCTTCATCATCTGCTCTACTGCCAGCCTGATCACATTCATTGTGCCTATCAAATTTATATCAATCACCTTCTTGAGTTTTTCCAGGGCAACTACACCTTTTTTGCCAACTACCTTATTCGCAACCCCAACTCCTGCGCAATTAACCGCAACATTAATCCCGCCAAAGGCATCCACAGCCTTCTTGATACCCGCCTGGGTACTCGCGTCATCTACGATATCCGTGTGCGCATATATAGCGTTATCACCCAACTCCTTCGCCAGCGCCTCCCCTTTTTCATCCTGGATATCAAAGATGCATGCACGTCCTCCGCACCCTACTATGTTGCGAACAGTAGCCTCTCCCAATCCAGATGCTCCACCAGTAACAACCGCTTTACAATCCTGAATCTTCATAACTCTTCTCCTTTCTTGTTAGTTAAACTTACGTAAACTCCTCCTAAGGGCATCCTCCCTCCTGATAAAAATCTCTTGCTTGCTAACATAGAACATATGAGTTGTCAATATGTAAATCGCAACTGCTCAGGTCCACATATCCAGGGTTCACTGTACAACGGTTAGAAAACGATCAATCTTGAACCATGACGAACTCGTAAAAAGTCTGAAAAACACTCTTTTGTCATTCTAAGCGATAGCGAAGAATCTGAT
The DNA here is from genome assembly GCA_030610915.1 of Pseudomonadota bacterium. The sequence goes on from JAUWQS010000032.1 coordinate 10,580, forward strand.
ATCATTGAGATTCTTCGTCGCGGAGTTTATCCTGAGCCCCAGATTCTTCGTTGCTTCACTCCTCAGAATGACATGGGCGAAGGGCTCCTCAGAATGACATTGCGTGGACTTCCAAGTAACTTATGCGAAATCGCACTCAAAAAGTGACTCCGTCGGGCGAGACGCCCGACCTACTACAGGGGTGGAGGACAGGCGTCCC
>JAUWQS010000251.1 GCA_030610915.1 Pseudomonadota bacterium
GAGCTCAGCCGAGCAGTACAAAAGCATGAAGGCTGAATTTCCAATTTCTAATTTCTAATTTCAATGTTCGGTGAACGCTTATCGTGGTTCGAGACCAACACTTTAAAAATGTAATCCCCCTATTTATTGAGCTGATACCAATTTCATTAGGTTGTTTAGGCTGAAGGCTATTAGGGCTGAAGGAATATCAATTATAAATACCTTCTACCTTCAGCCTTCAGCCTAATAGCCTTCAGCCTTCGTAATCGACTGTCCAATTTTCGGGTAAAGGCTGCTTACTTGAATAATACCAACCACTTGACCACTCGACCACTTGACGATGTCTGTATTAAGGAGGTTCAGGGGTTCAACTGTTCAACGATTAAAACTATCAACCGTGAACCGCTTTAACTGTCTTGCTATCTTTGCGTTCTCCGCGTCTTTGCGGTGAACAGTTACGAAAAATCATCAAGGGCGTCGAAAAAGGCGCCAATATCCGTCTGGTTATTATAGAAATGTGGGGATATCCTGATCAGCTTACCCCTGAGGGAGACCATGATATCTCTCTCGGTCAAGAACCTGTAAAGGGCATCGGGATCGGAAGGGGGCACAAAACTGAGAATCCCTGAACGCTCCCCCTTTTTCATGGATGTGACCACCTTAAACCCTCTCTTCTTCAATCCTTCAAAGAATAGATCGTTCAGGGCACATATCCTCTCATTTATCCTCTTGATCTCGACCTTATTTAGCAGATCAATAGCAGCTCCAAGGGCATAAATGCCGGCCACATTCATTGTGCCCGGCTCAAAACTTGTGGCATTTGGTTTCAGGTCAAAACGGATGTCAAAAAAATTATTGTCCTCTACCACACTCTTCCACCCGACACAGGCAGGTCGGACAATATCCATAACCTCGCTGGAGACAAAAAGGCCTCCGATCCCCATAACACTCAGAAGCCATTTGTGACCTCCCGCGGCAAGGAAATGGATTCCGCACTTTTTCACATCCAGAGGGATCGCCCCGAGACCTTGAATAGCATCAACGCAAAACAGGATGCCCTTTCTTCTGCAAAGATCGCCTATCGCCTCTAAGTCGCAACGAAAACCTCCAATAAAATCGACATAACTTGCAGAGATCAACCTTACCCGGGGAGAGAGCGCTCTCTCCACATCCTCCACTGTGAAACGCCCTTCCCTTCTCCGGATATATGAAACCTTTACACCATTTCTTTTTAGATTTAACCAGGGATAGACATTTGCGGGAAATTCAGGGATAGGCAGCAAGACCACATCCCCCTCTTTCCATAGGAGGCTCTGGGCAACATGGCTGAGTCCCTCGGATGTATTGCCCACAAAGGCAATCTCATCCGGCCGGGCATTTATCAGATCGGCAAAAAGCTTGCGAACCTCCTCTATCCTCCGCATCCAGTCAGGATAGGAGGTAATACCCTGATAAACAAAACTGTTGCTGACGGATTCAAGAGCACTGAGTACCTTCAGCGACGGCGCAGATATTGCGGCATGGTTGAGATAGGCAAATTTTCCGGCAACAGGAAATTGTGAACGGTATTCTTCGAATTCCATCATGTGAACATGCTCATTTTGTTTCCTTGACCTCGATCATATCTGCGGCCTGCATAAGAAGATCGGAAAGCCTTTTACGCGCCTGCCTGCCCCTTTCTTTAAGGGTGGTTCTGGCCGCGTCAATTCCTTTCTCCATCTCCTCTAACCTGTGCCGGCCAGCCTTCTTCACCCGGCTCTCGCTTATAGCATACCATGTCTTGGCATCTTCAAGATAGGCTTGCGCCTGTTCATAAGTCTCCTCTTTTTCAGCGGCAATTCGGGCCTTCATCAGGGCAGCCTGGGCCTCGAGCTGAGCATATCTTTTCCTGAGCAGGTCCATCTCTTCACTTTCCCTGATGCGAGTACCGTACGAGTCCAACATCTCACCGGTGTGAACAATCAGAGCATCGAGCTTCCCCCTGACTTTTTTGACATCCCCTGCAACGGAACCCCTAACTATGCGGACCTCATTCTCCAGTTCAGAAATTTTCCTGACTGTGCTTTGCGAGGCGCCTGCCTTCGCCTCTGCAAGGTATGCCTCCGCCTCTGCAAGGGCCTGCTTCGCCCTTTCCGGAGACTGTTCAAGCTCAAGGGCAATCTTGGCCTTCAGGACAGAGGCCTTTGTCTGAACGAGAGCAAGATGGGTGGAGGCACTCTCCTCCACGGCGGAAGCTCTGGCATGAGTCTCTGCAACGGCCAGATTCAGCGCCGCCTCGCTCCGGTCAACAAGGCCGGCCAGTTCTGAGGAGGCCTTTTGTCCCTTTTTCCTTACTGCCCTCTTTGCGTCTTCGACCTGCCTTTTCAGGCCGGTAATCTGTCTTTGTGTGGACAGGTCAGCGCCCTGATAGGACTCATATAGATATGTTTTGGCCTCTTCCAGGGAACGGAGCGCCGCTTCTTTGTTACTGTTCAGCCAGAGATCAGAATGGGCCTTGAGCAGAGCAACCCTGGTCCTGGCCAGTGTGACCTGGGTCTTAAGAGCCTTTTCAAAGCCCTCCCCGTTTTTTGTCTGTGTCATCTGCTCCGTGGCAAAAACCCCGGGCGCTGAGATGCCGGCGATCAAACCAAATGCCAGCAGAACCGCCACAACGGCCTTCTTCATGATTGATCCTCCCTGTCTTTTTTAAGGGCCTCTTTTGCTCCCTTCCACATCCCTGAAAGCGCTCCTTTACCTACCTCGAGAGCTCGCTTCGACAATTCCTTTGCCTCCTCGGCTGCCCCGCGGGCCATCTTTCCTGCAAGTTCAGCCGCTTTCCCCGCCGCATCCTTGCCGGCTTCCCTGAGGCGATCCGTTGCCGTCTCCGCTGCCTGCCCTGCCTTTTTCTTGAGATCTTCGGTCGTTTCTCGCGCCCTGTCGGCAAGGTCATTCAGAACCTCTTTGCTCACCTTCCCGGAACGGCCGGCAATCCTGCGAACAGACTCAACAAAAAGCTCTTCAACGGCTTCAAGATCCTTCTTGGTACTGGCAAGATCCTCACGGGTAAATGCCTTTACCCTGTCCCCGGTTGCCGACAGCGCCTCTCTTGTTATCTCTACCGCTGCTGTGACGCCTTCACGGGTTCCCTGCACAGCCCCCCTGGACACATCCTTCATATAGCTGCCCGCTTCATCCGCAACCTCCACAGATGCCGAAAGAATCTTACTTGAGACATCTTTCACCTTTTCTGCGCTGAATTGAGCCCCGGCCAGCGCCCTTTCCGTTGCCTGCCTGGTGATATGGGCCACCGTCTGCTCAACATCCTTGCCTGACTCGATGGTCTTTCTGACCGCCTGTTTTACAATCTCTTCTGTCAGACCCAGTATTTCAGCGCTTTTCAATTTCGCATCGGTGACCGAGGTCTCGATCTGTTCTTTAACTTCTCCGGAAAAGGCGGAGGCCGATTCCTTTGTGCCTTCCAGGCCCTCCCGAATAATGGCCGAAAGCCTCTCTTCCTCCTCTTTGAGACGAGATTTAAGTTGGGAAAGCTCCCTTCTGCTATCATCGACCACTTTTTCCTGAATGTCTTTAACGCCGTCCACAGCGCCTTCAACCGCGGCTGTAATACGTTCCTTTGTTGCATCCCCGGCCTTTTCCAGCTCTTCAATACCGGCTGAGGCGGCATCTCTCGCAATCTCTCGCAGCTCCACCGCTCCTTCCTTTGCGCCGGCGGCGGCCTTTGACACTGCATCCTGCACAATACTTC
>JAUWQS010000478.1 GCA_030610915.1 Pseudomonadota bacterium
TAAGTGGTGAGGTCGTGATTTTACTCTCGAGGGATATCGTGAAGGCCATGGTTCAAAATATGCTCGGCCTTGGGGAAGATGAGATCACAACACAGCATATGGAGGACTGCTCAAAAGAGGCTGTTAATATGATCTGCGGGAACTTCCTGAGCAAACTTGACAGCGCTTCGGTGTTTAATCTGTCGATACCGTCATTTAGTGAAAATCCCCCCTTACCCCCCTTTGATAAAGGGGGGGATTCTAAGGCACCCCCCTTTGATAAAGGGGGGATGGGGGGATTTTTAAGCGAAAATGCCTGCAGAATGGATTTTGATTCCGATGAGGGGAACGTCGGCGTGATTATTGAGGTTAAATCAGGTTGTTTAGGCTGAAGGTAGAAGGTAGGGGCGAAAGATTTTTCGTCCCTACTATACTTGATGGTCTCGTAAAAAGTCGAAAAACCCCATTTCCCGTAATTCCGGCGAAAGCCGGAATCCAGTATTCTCAAGTAGTTGCAGATCATCTGGACTCCGGTTTTCACCGGAGTGACGACTTTTTACGAGTGCATCTTATATGCTTTTTGAAAAATTTTTCTTGATTTTCCTGCTAAATGTATATATTATCCATCGCATAGTTTAGCCCCTCCAGCGATAGTATCGCTGGACCGACGCTCCTGAAAAGGGGCGTTTCTTTTTCAGGGAAGCTGGAGCTTCCAATATACCTGTACAGTGAAACGCTGAGCTTTTCTGGCAAATGATTCCGGATATTCAGAATAACGCAAACCATTGATGATTTTTTTCGCCTTCTCATTCCAGGGAATGATAATGGATTCAGCGCCATCTTCTATAATCTTGAACTTTTTATCCACGACCCGGAAAGGGAAATTACCATGTATCGCGTCTTCACCAAGATCATCCAGTATCCGATACTCATCAAGTCTTTCTCCCTGCATCCAGTACAGCGCCCTGAAATATTCGGTAACCGCTTCCTGCGATAAAAGATCCTCATGGTGCCGCATTACACCTTCGGCGGTCTGGGCTGTTTGTCGAAAGTGACCTGGTGGGAGACCATCTTCAGGCAAAAAAACAAAAACCTGTCCACCTTCACACAGCTTTCCTTCCCTGTTACAACGACCCGCTGCCTGGGCTATGGAATCAATGCCGGACATGGAACGAAATACAACAGGAAAATCAATATCCACACCGGCCTCAATCAACTGTGTACTTGCAACCCTGCATGGGCTGCCATCAAGGAGGGCCGCTCTTATCTTGTTCAGGGTTGCTGTCCTGTGTTCGGGACACATCAAAGCGCTCAGGTGATAACACCCTTCTTCCCCATCGCGGAACCGTTCGAAAATACGCCTGGCATGTTTTCGCGTATTTACGATACACAGGACCTGTTTGTATTTGTTTAATCTTTTCGCCAATTCATCATCGGAAATCACTGGCAGTTTTTCTACTTGAACCCGTTTAAACTCGGCATAAAGTTTCCCGGGGTCAGAAACAATCTCACGCACACAGTCCAACCCATCTTTGAAAGTTTCGTATCAGCTCAATGAATAGCGGAAGGCATATGGCAGAAGCATGTAGCGGAAGGCTTCAGCCTTCCATGTGCTTCAGTCATACTGTGTTACGTGAATATGGAGACCTGAAGGTGGGGGGCCGTGCAAAGCTCAAAGGCGTAACCTCTACGCCCAAACCACGCTTCCAGAAAATGGAGGCGGCTGCGTGTCTGGATTTGCCCCTATTTATTGAACTGATACATAATAACACTATGAAAAATGGAAATTCCTATACTATTTAGTGTCTGAACGAAAACTAGGATTTTTCGTCAAGGTCAAGGAAGATCAAAATTTTAACCGCAGGAATACATTGAGTATTTCGAGGATTAAAATTTTTATCTGACGCAGAGATTGGCGAAAAAGACAGTTTTCGTT
>JAUWQS010000056.1 GCA_030610915.1 Pseudomonadota bacterium
GGGCATCCTCAACTGAGCTGCCGTACTGATACATTATCTGGGCCCAGCCGGTGATCCCGGGCTTTACTGAGTGACGCTGGGAATAGTAAGGTATCTCCTTTTTTAACTCCTCCACAAATTCAGGTCTTTCAGGCCGGGGACCAACAAAACTCATATCTCCCTTTAAGACATTGATCATTTGAGGGATTTCATCGATACGTAGTTTTCGAATGATCTTTCCCACCCGGGTAACCCGCGGATCGTCTTTCTCCGCCCAGACCGGGCCCTCCTCGCCTTCCGCATCCTGGATCATGGAGCGAAACTTCAGTACATAAAATATCTTATCGTTCTCTCCAACGCGTTCCTGCCTGAAAAATACGGGTCCGGGAGAATCGAGCCGGATCGCAATAGTGGTAATTATCAGCAGAGGAGAGGTTAATAACAACCCGACCGTCGAGATCATGATGCCGGTTATCCTTTTTATTGTCTTTTTAAGCCTGGATTTTTTAAAACCCTCTGAAAATATCAACCAACTTGGGTTGATACTATCCACCAGTATCTTTCCTGTAATCCTTTCGTAAAATAGGACACCTTCTTCTACCTCTACACCCTTCATCTTACATTCCAGAAGGGCATCAGCAGGGAAAATTCCCCTCCTTTCGTTGAGGGCGACAATCACATCATCGACTTCGCTTTCCCTGACCACATCCAATATCTGACTGTAGTTTCCTACTACACGGGGGTTAACAACACTCTCTCCCATCATCTCCGGATCGTTGCTGATGAAACCCACTGCCTGAAATCCCGAATCCTTTTTCGATATAATCTCTTCGGTCAGCTTTCTGGCAATGTCACCTGTCCCCACAATTAATACCTTCCGGTCAAAGCTCCTGGTCCTGAGGATCCAATTATAGATCAGTCTCCAGGAAACAATGAACCCGATTAACAAAAAGAGATTGACAAGAAAGATTCCCCTTCCAAGAATAATGAGGGGAAAGAAAAAATAGATGACGGCCAGTATGATATAGGCTGATCCTGCCGCCTGCAGCAGCCTGATCCCCAGCTCCATGTTGCTGTTCGTAACCTTGAAATCATAGAGTTCATTATAATAAAGACAGATCTGGCAAATCATGGTTACCAGCAGGGCCTTGGGTATAATCAGTTCATAAGTAAGTAATCTGCCGATATCACCACCAAACCTCAAAAAAGCGGCAACGACTACCGAGGCAAAAATGATAAAACCCTCAATAAGGAAAAAGGCGATGTTTCTGAAAGGATAATACCGGTTAAAGATGCGCAGCATGAGGTTACCTTATTTGTATCCATTCACCGCAGAGAACGCAGAGCTCGCAGAGAAACTATTCTTGTAAGCCAAGAACTAACCTGCGTACTCCATTTTTAAGCGCTTTGACATTAAAATTGATCAAAAGCCCCACCTTACAGCCAGACAACTTTAGATAAGACAGAAGTTGAGCTTCGTGTATCGGCGATAGCTTCTCTACTGTCTTAAGTTCGATTATTACCTTTCCTTCTACCACCAGATCGATGCGATAACCACAGTCTACCTTTACGCCTCGATATTTTACGGGCAGAGCCTTCTGTCGTTCCACTGCCAACCCTTGCTCAGCCAGTTCATACGCTAAACATGCTTCATAGGCTGATTCCAGCAGACCGGGACCGAGCTCCCGATGGACTGCTATTGCTGCTCCGATGACCGCTTCTGTAATCCTGTTTAATTGTTTTGTCATCTCTGCGTTCTCTGTGTTCTCTGCGGTGAATGGTTACACTTACTTCTTCTTTTCCTTGCCATAGTAGCTATAATAACGATAATAACCGTAGTGATAACCAGTGGTTCGGAAATCAACGTCATTGAAGACAACACCCAGAATCTTTTCCTTGTCCAGACCCAAAAGTGATCTCTTAATCACCTCACGGGGAGTCTTCCCTGCTTTTACAACAAGAATAATCCCATCTACCTGCCGGGACAGAATATCAGGCTCGGATGTACCCATCGCGGGAGTAGAGTCGATAATAATATACCTGTCTTCATACCTTGATCTTGCCTCCTCGATCAGATTTCGCATCTTGTCTGAAAAGAAGAGTTCCGAGGCCTTATCCGAAACCGGCCCTGCCGGCAGGAAGGTAAGCTTCGGGATAGCGGTCTTGATCAGAAGGTCAGAAAGTTCTATATTGTCTGTAAGGTAATCGGAAAGACCGGACCCGGGATTTAGTCCCAGGCATTTATGAAGGCCGGGTCTTCTAAGATCAGCATCTATCAAAAGGACATGTTCATCAACTCCCCTGGCAAGCGATATTGCAAGGTTTACCGCGGTAACAGTCTTGCCTTCGCCGGGCACTGAGCTGGTTATCAGAATACACCTGGGTGGATTGCTGTTTGAGTGTTCCAGAATGCTGGTCCTCAGTTTTCGGAACTGTTCGGCGGCAGAGGATCCAGGATCTAAAAGCGCAACCAGGCGCTGGTCGATGGAAGATTCCTCAGGGGAATGCTCTTCCACCTCCACCGAATGTTCTTCATGGCTAATCCCCCCTCCCATCTTCTCTCTTTCGGCCTTCTTTAACGCCTGATGAACTCTACTCATAATGTACCCCTTTCTATCTTTGTGATAGTCCAGCTATTTTTTTGACAGGATAAACAGGATTGATGCATTCGTAAAAAGTCCCAAAAACGTCATGCCGGACTTGATCCGGCATCCAGAACATATTGAAATTACTGGATTCCGGCTTTCGCCGGAATGACGAAAAATGGTATTCTTCGACTTCCAAGTAACTTACGCGAAATCGCACTCAAAAAGTCACTTCGTCGGGCGAGACGCCCGACCTACTACGTGGGGGCAGAAGAACATTGCATCCTGCACCACACAGGGTAGGCGTCTTCGCACCCAGGGGATAGTAGGACAGGCGTCCCGCCTGTCTATCGACTGTCTATAAAAATGAATGCAACCTGGCATTAAAATCAAGTTACTTCCTATTATAATGCCGACGTGTTGGCATAGCGGAGCTTTTTACGAATGCGTCAATACTTGGCAACTGTTAAAAGTGATTTACGACATTCTCTCACGGTGAGGGAAATGACTCTGCTGAGCGAGATACCCGACCTGTCACGGAGGTAGGACAAAGATGATAAAAAATAGAAGACAAAAGTACGTGACTATTCTGTGGGCTGCAATAATTTGCCTGTTTATCTTTTTTGTTCCGGATATCTCTCATTGTGGCCAGTGGGTAAATCCCAAAGATCTCATCAAAGATCCTGTGCTAGCCCGGCTTCAGCAGGGAAGAACAGAGCTGACTAATCGTGAAGAGAAAGAAATAAGGCGGTATGGATATACTGGGTTGGAGTTGATAACATATGTAGATATCAACACACGTCCTGATAGATGCTGGGACAGATTTGAACGCGCAGTGATCGTAACCGCCGGTGGACACATTAATGTCTATGAGTGGTTATCCAAAGAGAAGTATTGTTACAAAGATCCGGCAAGCCTCTTAACGCTCGATGATATCAAGCCGGGTGATATCATGGCAAAAACTGCCGGCATCTACCTGTCACCACCGGGAAGGAGGTACACAGGGTGGTTGTACTATATTTATCTTACCTCTGAGGAGAAGCATATTAAGGACAAAGAGGGTTGGCAGTGGATACATAATTTGAGAAGATATCGCCGATGTCCTACAACTACAAAAGACCACCACTGGCTTGGCTCTGTGCTTTGTTATGACGAAGTTTTTCTGCTGCGGCGGCCCTGGGAGGAAGATCATACGATTATGGGAGAGGATATCTATAATGGCAATGAGTGTCTTGTCGTGGAAAGCAGGAATCGTATCGATCCCGATTATTACCTGAGTAAGAGAATAACCTGGATAGAGAAGAAGAATTTTTTAGATCTTCATGAGGAACAATTCGATAAAAAAGGAAGGCGCGCGCTGATAATGGATAAATTGTGGGTGCAGACAAAGCCACTAAACTATTGGGTTCGAGCCCAATGGAACTGTGCAGATCTCGTCACCAAGAGGAGGATTGTCATCAGGAGCTATGACTGGAGGTTTGAACAACGATTTGACGACGGAGAGTTCTTACCGGCAACAATGGGAAAAGAGTACTTCTGGAGGAAGGCGAGGGACCTGCCGCCTGTAAAACATATCTCCGATCTGCCTCCGGAACCTCAGATCAGATGGGAGTTCTGGAATAAATTGAAGGCGGGGGAACAGCAATGAAAATTTACCGTTCATTATCGTGTCTTGAGGCATTTTTACTTTTTAAAATAGTAATCTTATTTTTCTTTGTCGCAAGCGTGGAAGCCATTGAGATAAGCAGTTTCGATCCTGTCGGCAGGGTTTGCGACTATGTTGAGGAGTCTGTGCCAAAACTGGAGATCAGGGGTTTTTTAAAGAACAAAACGGATATTGATCTCCATGGCAAGAGCAGTGATATCGGCAAGGGGCACCGGGTCAAGGATTGGGACTTTCAGATGATCGAGTGGAATGCGGAATTTGAATTCCGCTACAGGATTTCGGATCACCTGGAGGTCATAAACGTGGACCACCTCCTTTATGACGCCCTGTATGATTGGGACAGAGATGCACATTTCCCCCGGCGCGTGGAAAAAGAGTTAGAGGATTACGATTCCTTTAAAGAAATTATGCGTGAATTGCACCTGAACCTTGTCTATGACAAGTGGTTTATGAAACTGGGAAAGCAGCAGGTGGTATGGGGCAAGATGGATGGGAAATGTATAGACATCATCAATCCTGAGGATGCAAGGGAATCGGTAAATGGAGGTCAGGACGATTATGAATGGAGGAGGATACCTACGTGGATGGCCAATACCACCTATTTCTGGTCGGATCACTATCTCCAGTTTATCTGGATTCCTGATTTTGAGCCCTCAATAAGCCCACAGAGAGATTCTGTCTGGTGGTATCCCGCTATACCATCCTCTTCTTCCTGCTCCATAAAGAAGAGTGATAAACCATCATCAACATCCCTGAAAGATCATGAGTTTGCAGTAAGATTTAATATGGTGAAAAACGGCTGGGACACCAGCCTCATATACTTTTATACGTGGGACGATTATCCCACCACCTTTGGCAGGAGAAGGGTCAACCCCATTACAGGAAATCCGGAGGTTTATAAAGAGCTCAAACATACGCGTCTCCATCAATTCGGGGCGAATGTGGATAAGGGGAACTGGTTTTTAGGGCGCAACTGGATATGGCGGATGGAATTTTTATACACCCTCAACGATTATGTAAGCGCAAAGGAGTCTTCTTTGTCAGACGGGGTAGCCAAGAGGGACAACTTAAAGAGTATCTCCTCCCTGGAAACCAACTGGTGGCATGGAAAAATAAATACCCTCTTTCAGTATGGCTGGAAGTATCAGTTCGGCTATGATGATCGTTTCAGATGTCTTGGAAACAAGATGAAGAGATTAGACCAAACAGTCATCCTGTCCATATCAAAGAAATGGTATAGTAACAGATTGAAGCTTGCAACCGCATTCTATTACAGGCCCGACGAGGGAAGCTGGAAGTTTAGAGATACCCTCTCCTGGGTATTTTCCGATTATATCACAGCGCAGGTCCGTTATACCGGCTTTACCGGACCGTCCGATGACATCTATGGCATGTATGATAAGTGGGACAACATAGGATTTGAAGTAAAGTACAGCTTTTGACCAATGTAAAACGTAACTACTCAGGCAGCCACCAAGGCACCAAGACACAGTGGTTAGTGATCAGTGAGCAGTATTACAAGTGGTTAGTGGTTAGTGGTCAGTATTAGAAATTAGGTAACCGTTCACGGAGGTATAAAATGGCCGTAACAATGCGGTTTTTAAGCATAAAATGGATTAAATACGTTTCGACCCCAAAAGTTGCCAAATTTCGGGATTCCTTTAATATCAAGGGGTTGCAAGCTTCCAGTCTGATTTGCAGAATTTACTGGTTTCTCTAACTAGTTGAAAACTAAGCACTTGTGCCCCGTGAACTGTTACGAAATTAGAAATGTGGCCTCTGACCACTAACCACTGACCACTAACCAACTACCTCGGAGGCTGGGCGCCCTCCCCTCCCCCTTAATCCTCGCCTCCGGAATCCTCGAATGCTTTTGGTATTTTGTTCATCATTATTCCTGTGTATGATCTTATCACAGCTTGTTGAATTATCGTCCTCCGGCATACCGGAGATAGTTTTGCGCTCAAAAAATAAAAAATGGCAGAACTCTGACTTTAAATATGGTATATCAGACCTCGTTAAATAGTTGAGTGGGAAAGTAGTCGAGTGGGGAAAAACCACAAACAATTCAATATATTAGGATTCAAATTGACACCGACTGTCCAATTTTCGGGTAAAGGCTGCTTACTTGAATAATACCAACTACTTGACCACTCAACTACTCGACCACTTGACGATGTATGTATATTTGTAACCGTTCACGGTTTACAGTTATCGGTTCACGGTTGGAAAAAACTGTGAACTGTGAACCGACAACCGTGAACGGTTACGTATATTTAAAAGTGTGAGCCCTTTTTGCTAATATAAACAGGGAGAAAGGAAACTATATCCATGGACCAAATAAATTCATCTCTACCGTCTGATTTTATCAGGGATATTATCGAAGACGACTTGAAAACCAACAAGCATCAAGGGCGTGTGGCCACCCGATTTCCGCCCGAACCGAATGGATACCTCCATATCGGACATGCCAAGTCTATCTGCATCAATTTTGGTATCGCCGCTCAGTATGGGACTACCTGTAATTTGCGTATGGATGATACGGATCCAAGCGGGGAAAGCATGGAATATGTGGATTCGATCATTCGAGACGTGAAATGGCTGGGTTTTGACTGGAATGACCATTTATATTACGCCTCTGATTACTATGAGAAACTGTACCGGTATGCCTTGCAGCTAATCAATGAGGGCAAGGCCTTCGTGTGCGACTTGAGCGCTGATGAGATTCGAGAATACCGGGGCGACTTCACAAAATCCGGCAAAGAAAGTCCTTATCGCAACAGATCAGTGGAAGAAAACCTGGATTTGTTCGAACGTATGAGGGCAGGAGAGTTTAAAGAAGGAACCCATGTACTTCGGGCCAAAATTGACATGACGTCCCCCAATATCACAATGCGAGATCCTGTTATTTACCGGATTAAGAAAGAGAGTCATTATCGAACCGGAGATCTGTGGTGCATCTATCCGATGTACGATTTTACCCATTGTCTCTCGGACTCCATCGAGAAAATCACACATTCGATTTGTACGCTGGAGTTTGAAAATAACCGGCCTCTTTATGATTGGTTTCTGAATGAATTGAAGGTGGAATATCATCCACAGCAGATCGAGTTTGCCCGTCTTAACATCAGCTTTACTGTTTTGAGTAAACGTATACTTATCGAATTAGTGGAAAAAGGAATTGTCAGCGGATGGGATGACCCGCAGATGCCTACCCTTGCAGGTATGCGAAGACGGGGTTTTACACCCGAAGCGATCCGCGACTTCTGTGAGCGTATCGGAGTAGCCAGAAATGATAATCTTGTCGATATGGCTTTACTTGAGAACTGTGTCCGTGAGGATCTCGATGAAAGGACACCGCGCGTTATGGCTGTGCTCCGTCCTCTTCGTGTGGTTATTGATAACTACCCTGAAGGACAGGTTGAGGAGTTCGATTGCCCTTATCACCCCAAGAATACCGAAATGGGATCCAGGAAGGTGCCCTTCTCACGGGTGCTGTATATAGAGCAAGAAGATTTCCAGGAGACCCCGCTCAAAAAGTTTTACCGCCTATCTATCGGCAGAGAAGTGCGTCTCCGCTATGGATATCTTGTAAAGTGCGTGAGCGTCGTTAAAGATCCTGATACCGCAGAAGTGATCGAAGTACACTGCACCTATGACCCGGAAACACGAAGCGGGTTTGCACCCGATGGCCGGAAGGTCAGAGCAACCATCCACTGGGTATCGGCGGCTCACTCTGTCCCGGCCGAAGTGTGCCTTTACGACCGTCTTTTTAGCGTCGCCAATCCTCTGGATGAAGGTCCTGATTATATGGCGTATCTAAATCCAAAATCGCTGGAAACTCTCAGGTCATGCCGGTTGGAGCCAAGCCTGCTGGCGGATGCTGTATCTGGAAGTCGATTCCAGTTTGAGAGACTTGGCTACTTCTGTGTGGATACTGTTGACTCTTCTGATAAGATTGTATTCAACCGAACCGTAACATTGCGAGATTCATGGGCAAAGATCGCGAACAAAAGGTGATAATGTCGAGGCCCTTTTTCAGGAAAATCAGGAGGAACAAATGGCAGCGAAAGATTGGCTTACAGGAACGCT
>JAUWQS010000417.1 GCA_030610915.1 Pseudomonadota bacterium
GTGCGCTCTATAAGTGACGATGACAAGGACTTAAAATGCCCGATCTGTGGAAGCAGTGGTGTTAAAAAGATATTGTCAGTCTTTTCATCTTCTTCCATTCAGGGTTGCTCATCCTGTGCGTCGTCAAATCGAGGTTTCACCTGAGCGTAGATCGTATCCCGGCGGTCTGCCGGAATGAATATAAAGACAGAAGGTATCAGCTCAATGAATAGCAGAAGGCATATGGCAGAAGCATGTAGCGGAAGGCTTTAGCCTTCCATGTGCTTCAGTCATACTGTGTTACGTGAATATGGAGACCTGAGGGTCTCCGCTACAGGGGCTGTGCAAAGCTCAAAGACTGGTGGCATGGACAAACCATGTGCCGGACTTTGATCCGGTATTGTTTGTCCGTGAAGGATCGAACAAAAATGGTGTCACCTACTGAATTATGAATAACTATTGACATACAAAATTAGTTTCTGTATCTCCATGTCATGCGTAGAGCATGGCAAGTTGAATATTATGAAGACGCATCAGGAACATAGCCCCAATGCCGCTGATTTGCGGAGGGGAGAATAAGGTGCTGACGGTAATTAAATTAGCAGGGCCCGTTATACACAACCATTTGTAGCGTCCGTTCTCAGAGTGGGCTGAATGACGAGCCGATTGGAACAGAAATGCAGGTCGATGGAGACATGTCTGCCGTCACGGTACAGGCAGGCATCGACCACCGCTTGATAGTTGGAGGGGTAAAAAATGGCAGGCGCTGAAGTTATAGGTAAAGAAGAGATTAAAGAGGTTATGGATGTTCTGGAGACAGGCGTTCTTTTCAGGTATGGGTTTGATAATGAGAGAAATGGAATCTTTAAGGTAAGGGAATTTGAGGAGGCATTCGCAAAGTATTGCAGCGCCGGATATGCCCTGGGTGTAACTTCCGGTTCGGCGGCGCTTAAGGTTGCCCTTACAGCTATGGATGTCGGCCCCGGAGATGAGGTTATTGTCCCGGCATTTACATTCGTGGCCACATACGAAGCGGTGCTGGAGGTGGGGGCGATTCCGGTGATGGCCGATATCGATGGATCTCTGAACTTGGATCCCGATGATATCGAGGCAAAGATAACCCCTTTCACAAAGGCGGTCATTCCTGTCCACATGTGCGGGGCGCCGGCGAGGATCGATAAAATTGTTGAGGTCGCGAAGAAAAATAATCTCATGGTCCTTGAGGATAATGCACAGGGCTGTGGCGGAACTTACAAGGGAAAGCATCTCGGCACATTTGGGGATATGGGGATATTCAGCTTTGATTATGTAAAGACCATAACTACAGGTGAGGGAGGGATGGTAATGACGGACGATATTGATCTTTACAATCGCTCCGACTGGTATCACGACCACGGACACGACCATAACCCGAATGTGGGCAGGGCAATGGAGGGAAGGAGTATTTTAGGCTCCAATTTCCGGATGAATGAGCTTCAGGGCGCCATAGGGCTGGCTCAACTGGCAAAACTGGATTATGTAATAGACGAGCAGAAAAAAAACAAGACAATAATTAAAGATGCGCTAAGCAGAATCGATGGTCTGAAATTCAGAGATATTCCGGATCTCGATGGAGATACTGCAACATTTTTAGGATTCAATCTTCCCGATGCAGGGATTACAAAGAAGATTCAAAAGGCCTTAAGTAACGAGGGTATCGGCACCGTGCTCTTTAAGGAAAATCTGTGGCACTATGTCCCCAACTGGGAACATCTTCTTTCACAGTCCACGGCAAACTCGAAGAAATACCCATTTACAAATCCGATGTACAAGGGGAAAGTCGATTACAGCAGAGCGAGTATTCCCCAGGCGGAGGATATCCTCGGCAGGACCCTCTTTATGCAGATTTTCGTCAATATGCCTGAAGAAAAGATGAAAAGTATTGTTGGTGGGATTGAGAAAGTGTCTAAGATATTATAGCGTTACACTGCAGGGTTCAAGGTTGATCGTTTTCTAACCACTGAACAGTGAACCCTGAAGCACTTCTTGTTTCCGACTTGTCCGGGTTAGTCTATTTATGAGATGGATTTTGCCCGGTTGTAACTACTCAGCCACAGATTCACACAGATGAACGCAGCTTAGGTTTAAACACAAAGAAGTCACGTGACTACAGGAGTAGTTACAAGAAAAGAAAAAATATCAGTGATAATCTGCGTAGATCTGTGGCTAAATAATTACAAAAGTAACTACTCAGCCTACAACAGCTTCAGCCTGACTACCTGAGTAGTTACGCCCGGTTTCATCCGAGGGTCTCTTCAGATAATATGTATCAGCTCAATAAATAGGGGGATTACATTTTTAAAGTGTTGGTCTCGAACCACGATAAGCGTTCACCGAACATTGAAATTAGAAATTAGAAATTGGAAATTCAGCCTTCATGCTTTTGTACTGCTCGGCTGAGCTCA
>JAUWQS010000538.1 GCA_030610915.1 Pseudomonadota bacterium
GTGGAATACGCCCTCAATGTCATTGAAAAGGGTGTGGCATGCTGCCATCACACATGCAACAATCCGGTTCTCAACCAGATGGTTGTCAATATCATCTCCCTGCCCGGGGTCATGTCGCCTGAGATGGTGGAAAAGTTCAAGATAGCCATCGAGCAGGCCATGGGAAATGTCCTGGCCGAGTAGGTGAAAGCCGGAAAAGACCTGCAGAAAAAACTAAATGAGGGGTTCAGCAAAAGACCGCAATCATCGGATAAAAAGGTGTCCAGGGCCAATCCTGATCAGCGGAAAGAAGTTTCAAAAAAGGGGGCAGGGGCAAACGTAGTTAAAGGATACAAGATGGAAGAGATCAAGGCAAAGGATGAGACCACCGACATATCCTCCTCAGGAGTCCAGTGGTTTGCGTCCTTATTTGTTGTCCTGATTATAGGGCTGGCTGTTTATGGGGCAAAGAGAAATAAGAGGGGAATTGCCAATGTTAAGACAAAAAAATAAAGGGCTGATTATCGTTTATACAGGCAGCGGAAAGGGGAAAACCACCGCCGCAATGGGGCTTGCCTTAAGGGCTGTGGGCCACGATCTTAAGGTACTTATGATCCAGTTTATAAAGAGCGCCGGCAGGCATTATGGAGAGCTTGAAGCCGCTGCCAGGCTCCATCCATATTTTGAGATCTTACACATGGGAAATGGTTTCGTCAAATTCGGAGGAAGAGAACCGGTGCCTGAGGATATACAGACAGCCTTAGAGACATGGAATTTTTCAAAAGAAAAGATAAAATCGGATGAGTTCGATATGATTATCTTAGATGAGATCAATTATGTCATCGATTATGGTTTCCTGCCTGTAGATGATGTGGTCGGGGCGCTCAAGACAAGACCCGGCAGGCTCCATGTGGTGTTGACCGGAAGGAATGCCCATCCTGATATCATCGAGATAGCTGATCTAATAACAGAGATGAGAGAGATCAAACATCCTTTCAAGAGTGGAATCAAGGCACAGAGGGGGATTGAGTTTTGAGGCTGGTATAGGTCTTGACCTTGCAACCATTTTTCTCTTGACATATTCAAGTAGAAGTGTAGCATCGAAAATCAGTTTCAGGCGCCTCTAAGGCGTAAAAGGGAATCCCGTTAAAGTCGGGAGCGAGCCCGTCGCTGTAATCGGGGACGAAAACCGCATAAAAAGAGTGATTAGTGAACAGTAACCGGTAAAAACCGGCGCTGT
>JAUWQS010000412.1 GCA_030610915.1 Pseudomonadota bacterium
CCCGAACGAAAACTGTCTTTTTCGCCAATCTCTGCGTCAGATAAAAATTTTAATCCTCGAAATACTCAATGTATTCCTGCGGTTAAAATTTTGATCTTCCTTGACCTTGACGAAAAATCCTAGTTTTCGTTCAGACACTAGGTAGCAGTTCTGGGTTCCACGGTTCAGTGGTTAGAAAACAACCAACCTTGAACCTGAGCACTTACATGGAGGTTTAAATGAAAAAGCATTTCGAGAAAGGGTTAAGTCCCTTAGTATTCTGTGTGGCCTTTTTTGCTCTGTTGTTTCTGTGGGGATACCGTGGCAGCAACCAGGTGTCTGCGATAGACCAGGATACTTATAAGGACATAAAGACATTCAGTCAAGTGCTCGATCTGATTGACAAGAACTATGTCGAGGAGGTTGAATCGAAGCTCCTCATCAAGGGCGCTATAGATGGTATGGTGAGATCCCTGGATCCCCACAGTTCCTTCATGACTGCCGACATGTACAAGGAACTGCAGGTCGAAACGAAGGGCGCTTTCGGAGGTCTCGGGATTGTAATAACAATACAAGATGATATCCTCACGGTAATATCTCCCATCGAGGACACCCCCGCCTTTGCAGCAGGGATCAAGGCAGGTGACCGGATTATCAAGATCGACGGTAAGTCCACCAAGGGCATTACCACCATGGAGGCAGTCAAGAAACTTCGAGGACGCAAGAACACCAGTGTAACGATTACAATCATGCGTGAGGATATGGAACGTCCGAAGGATTTTGTGATCACCCGCGCAATCATAAAAATTAAGAGCGTCAAGTTTAAGATTTATGATGACATCGCTTATATCAGGATATCGGCATTTCAGGAAAGAACATCTGAAGACCTGAAAAAAGCGCTCAGAGAAATTGGTGAAAAAACCGGGTCTTCCGCTGATAAAGCTCACTTAAAGGGCCTTATTTTAGATATGAGAAACAACCCGGGCGGTATTCTTGATCAGGCAGTGAAAGTATCCGATGTATTTCTCAAATCGGGGGTTATCGTATCCACAAAAGGGAGGACAGAAAAAGCCGAACACTCATTCATGGCCGGAGATGACGGGAATGAACCAACTATTCCCATAATTGTTCTGGTTAATGAAGGCACCGCCAGCGCCGCCGAAATTGTATCGGGAGCGCTTCAGGACAGCGGGAGAGCCGTAATATTAGGCACACAGACCTTCGGGAAGGGCACTGTGCAGACGGTAATTCAATTGGAAGACGGCGCTGCAGTGAAACTGACCACGGCAAAGTTCTATACACCCCTGGATAAATCCATTCAGGCCGAAGGGATCACTCCCGACATAGTGGTGGAACATATCAAATCATATGGCGATTCAAGTGATAACAGTAAAACCACTTATACACCCGTAAGAGAAAAGGACATCAGGGGGCATTTAAAGGGGAAAGACGAAGAAAAAGAGGAGCTTGCAGGAAAAGAGCCTGATGTTTTAAAGATGGACAATCAATTGCAAAGAGCCATAGACTTGTTAAAGGGCTGGGAGATATTTAAAAAGATACAGTAACTGTATCAGCTCAATAAACAGGGGATTACATTTTTGAAATGTTGGTCTCAATCTACGGTAAGCGTTAACTGAAATTAGAAATTAGAAATTAGAAATTTGGCCTCCGGGCTTTTGTGCTGTTAACTCGTAAACTTATTTTATCGCCCCCCAATTTCTAATTTCCAATTTCAAGTCTCAAGCAGTAAAGGGCTACGATCCACAATCATTCTTACATACTTGGATTTGACCCTATTTATTGAGCTATTACTAATTGATTTTGTTACAGGATATGGTATCCTTTAGCATAATTTTGGGCGCAGTGACATGGAAGCATTACAAAAATGAAAGGAGGGAGCCCATGTAAGATTTCAATAAATCGGTGATGGCTATCGGAAAGTGGGGACACAGTGTATCTGATATCTTATAAATTAACAAGAAAGGCAGGTAGGAGGTAGGAGGAAAAATGTTAGTTAAAAACTGGATGAGTAAAGGTGTTATGGCCATTGGCGTGGATGATTCCATATATCACGCCATTGAGCTACAAAAGAAATATGATATCCACATATTGCCGGTCATAAAAAAGGGGAAGGCGGGGATAGTTGGAATTGTAACCGACAGAGATATAAAGAGGGCCTCGGTACCAGATGGCATACCATTGGATATCCATGAAGCCGTTTACCTCACTTCGAAAATTAAGGTAAAGTCGATCATGACTTTTCCTGTGATTACCGTTCCACCCGACCACACTTTGCAGGAGACGGCTGAAATCCTGACCAAGAACGACATATCCGGTGTTCCTGTTGTAGATGACAAAGGTCAGGTCGTGGGCATTATCACTCAGCGTGACATTTTGCGCGCCTTATTGTCCGTTATCACCATGGATAATACAGGATATCAGTTTGCTTTTAAGGTAAAGGATCAACCAGGGG
>JAUWQS010000025.1 GCA_030610915.1 Pseudomonadota bacterium
ACGCTGAAGTCTGTCAACTCGTAAATTCGTTTCATCTCTCCCAAATTTCTAATTTCCAATTTCAAGTTTCACGCCGTGAATGGCTAAGATTCACAATCACTCTTACATATTGGGGGTTGCCCCTATTTATTGAGCTGATACCAATAAGTTATGAATAAGATCTATTCAAAGGAAAAACTGGCTGAAAGGCTTGACAGGCACAGGAACCGTGGGGAAAGTATCGTCTTTACCAATGGCTGTTTCGATATTCTTCATGTTGGACATACAAGGTATTTAAGGGAAGCTAAAAAAATGGGAGATGTGCTGGTAGTCGCCCTCAACAGCGATTCATCCGTAAGAGCCATTAAGGGTGAGCAGAGGCCGCTGGTTCCTGAGAACGAAAGGGCGGATGTCGTGGCGTCCCTTGAATCTGTGGATTACGTGACCATATTTAATCAGAGCACACCCCTTGAGCTGATTGAATATCTGAAACCTGATATTCTCGTAAAAGGGGGGGACTGGGCAGAAAAAGATGTGATCGGACGAGAATCGGTGAGAAGGCGAGGGGGTAAAGTGGTCATTATTCCGGAAATTGAAGGGGTATCAACGACAAATATTATTGAAAAAGTGATAAGTACGGTAACTGCTCAGGCGAATAGGCTGAAGGCTGAAGGTAAAAAAACAGTGAACAGTGGACAGTGAACAGTGAACAGTATTTTCTGACCACTGACCTTCAGCCTGACTACGTGAGTAGTTACTATCAATCTTCCACTCTCAGCCCATTTGTCCGATTAGTTGTCATGTTTTTTTGCGAAATCATCATTTTTATCTTTACAAAGATAGGCTGATTATATAGCCTATAGTGTCTATGGGGAATTTATATTAAGAGGTGAATTAGCTAACAAATGAAACCTGAGAGACTTGAATATTTTAGAGGGCGTCTGACCCAGGAAATTGAAAACCTGTTGAGCGAAGCTGAGAAAACCGTTTCCGATATGAATGATGGGAAAGAGAGATTTCCGGATATGACCGACAGGGCAACATTAGAATCTGAAAGAAATTTTGAGCTTCGGATACGGGACAGGGAAAGAAAGTTGATCATGAAGTTGCAGGAGGCTATCAGGCGTATCGATGAAGGAATGTTTGGTATATGTGAAGTATGCGGAGGGATGATATCCGAGGAAAGGTTAATAGCAAGACCTGTGACCACCCTTTGTATAGATTGTAAAACAAAACAGGAAAGACTTGAAAAGATGAAGGGTCAATAAGGTTTTTCCGCATTCTCTTTGTTCCAACGTTTGTGGCTACTCACGTAGTCAGGCTGAAGGGATGGAAGAATATGATTGCCGCCCTGCCTGCAGCAGGCAGGACTTTGACGGAGAAACACCGATTCGCGTGCCAAATATGGCTTCAAAGTGCGCCGTATCCCCGCTTTTCCTATCAGTCTTTATCCCACCCACCTGAGTAGTTGAGGTTTGGGTGCTATGTCAACTTTTAAACGTGCAGTTCCTTCCAAAATACAACTAATCACATGACCACCCGAAAAAAAGTTCTCATTAACCCTTGAAAGATGTCGGACGGATTCCTTAAAATATCCGAAGAGAAAAGTTTCTACTCCGGACTGAAGGATTTCCTGGATGTAAAGGAATCACAGATGCTTGTCAGTGTCGCTATAAATATACCCTCTGAAACGATTTTCACATATTCTGTCCCGGCAGAGTTTGAACAGGAAATTGCCGTGGGTAAGCGTGTTCTTGTCCCGCTTGGAAACAGGAAAATGACCGGTTACATAATAGGGTCACCAGAGGTGGCCGACAGGGGGGAGACAAAAGACATAATAGAGGTGCTGGATATAGCGCCGCTCTTTAATGAAGACGATCTCAGATTTTACAAGTGGATATCTGACTATTACATACACTACCCTGGAGCATTGCTTGGAAGTATCCTTCCGGGAGGGATAGATATAGAGAGCTGCATGTGGGCTGTCCCCTCCAAAGTGAAAGTAAGGGATACTGCACTAAAT
This sequence comes from Pseudomonadota bacterium, assembly GCA_030610915.1. The sequence continues at coordinate 2,003 of JAUWQS010000025.1, forward strand.
AACCTGTCTCCGGTTCAACACGGAATAATTGATGTATTGGAAAACCATCCGGAGGGACTGCCTGCAGCCAGGCTTAAAAAGGCGGTAGGCGCCAAACAGATATATCGTGACCTGAAGGCGCTTCATAAGCTAAAACTCATAACGCTGGAAGAGAGGCTCAAAAAACCCTCCATTAAGACAAAGACAGAGAAGCTATTGACCTTAAATCGCTGCGATGAATCTGATTTGAGGTTGACAGATAAACAGAAGAGGATTGTTGATTTCCTCAGCCGGCATGGCGAGAGTTCAATTTCCTCTCTGCGTCGGGAATTCAAAAGTGTCTCATCTATTATCCGCAGCCTGGAGCAGAAAGGGATTGTCAGTATCTTTGAAAGAGAGGTTTACCGGCGTCCTCCGCATGGTCCCGATATAGGAGAAGTTGACGCAGGATTTATCCTCAACAAAGAGCAGCAGGCCGCAGCGACAGAAATTATCCGTGGTATTTTATCTGAAAAGTTCTCACCCTATCTCCTTCATGGTATTACCGGCAGCGGGAAAACAGAAGTCTACATCAACGCTATAAAAGAGGTCCTCAGGCTAAATGGGGGCGTCATTTTCCTTGTCCCCGAGATAGCCCTTACGCCGCAATTGTTGAGCAGGTTTAACAGGAGGTTTGAAGATAATGAAATAGCCGTCCTCCACAGCGGAATTTCGAGGAGAGCAAGATATGACCAGTGGAGGAGGATACAGAGTGGCGAAATAAAGATTGTTGTAGGCGCCAGATCGGCAATATTTGCGCCTGTAAGGCATTTAAGACTGATAATAGTTGACGAGGAGCACAGCACATCTTACAAACAGGATGAGCATGTGCAATATAATGCTCGTGATTTAGCGATAGTAAGGGCGAAACTGAATTCGGCGGCTGTTGTGTTAGGTTCCGCCACGCCGGAAATTCAGACTTATCACAACACAAAAGAAAAACGATACGGACATCTGTCTTTGCCTGTAAGGGTGGAAAATAAGCCCCTCCCACAGGTTGATATCATCGATATGAGGGAAGAAAAAGACGAACGGGGGAAACCCCCGATCTTATCTCGGTTTCTGAAGTCTTCAATCAGGGATACACTCGAAAGTGGGAAACAATCACTTCTCTTTTTGAACAGACGTGGTTTTAATACCTTTTTGTGCTGCTTTGGCTGTGGTTATGTCTTCAAGTGCCTGAACTGTTCTGTCGCAATGACGTACCATGCAGATGACGGGACTCTCAGGTGCCATTATTGTGATTACACCATAAATGTCCCGTCAACCTGTCCCGAGTGCGGCGGAAGAAGAATAAGGAATTATGGCGTTGGGACGGAAAGGGTGGAAAAAGAGGTTTCAAGGCTATTTCCCGGGGCCAGAGTGGAGCGGATGGACAGTGACACCACCGCAAAAAAGGGGGTATATGAAAAATTACTCAAGGCCCTGGACACAGGAGATATCGACATACTCATAGGCACCCAGATGATTACGAAGGGACATGATTTCCCCAACATAACACTTGTCGGCGTGATATCTGCCGATATGTCCCTTAATATTCCCGATTTCAGGGCGGCGGAAAGGACATTCCAGATCATAACCCAGGTCTCGGGAAGAAGCGGAAGGGGGGATTCGCCAGGCAGGGTTGTTGTGCAGACCTTCAATCCGGGATATTATGCCATCAAGCGGGCAAAGGAGCATGACTATCAGGGATTTTATGGAGATGAAATAACGCTTCGCAGGGAGCTTGGTTATCCGCCGTTTTCCCGGATGGTGAATCTGCGTTTATCCGGCTTAAAAGAAGACAGAGTAGCAGAACAGGCCGGAAGTACAGGAGTTCTTGCCAGAAAGTTTTCCAGGGATGGGGCAATAAGAGGAAAAGTGGAGGTTATAGGCCCTGCTGCGGCTCCCATCGCCAAAGTTAAGGGGAGATACAGGTGGCATATCCTTCTGAAGGGGAGAGATATAAAAGCGCTCCATACCCTTGTTAGGAATATACTCTGGGAAACGAGGAGAGATAGCTTCGATATCAAGGTGGATGTGGATCCGGTCAATTTCATGTAGGAGGCTGTCATCCAATTCTGAACCCCTGTCCCTGTGTGTGGAAACTCAGTAACACTCTATCCCTTCGAAAAAAAATCGTAATCGTTCGATAAATAGGGGAAGGCATATGGCAGAAGCATGTAGCGGAAGGCTTCAGCCTTCCATGTGCTTTAGTCATACTGTGTTGCGTGAATATGGAGACCTGAAGGTCTCCGCTACAGGGGGGCTGGCAAAACTCAAAGGCGTAACCTCTACGCCCAAACCCCGCTTCCAGAAGATGGAGGCGGCTACATGTCTGGGGTTGCCCTTATTTATTGAGCTGATACAACAAGATTTTGTTTCAAGTGAACAAAGCGGTCAGCTTTTATCCAAAAGCTAACCGCACAGGTCTAATTTTTTCAAAGAGCTAAATTCATACGAAACTCATGGCGCAGCATTCAGTGTGATCGTGCCTGGGCAGGCCTGAACCTGTGAATGCCTATGGTAAAGAGGAGTTCAGAAATGGTGAAAGAAAGGAAAAAAAAGATACCGGCGAGGGCAGCAGGAGATGTTTTATATATCCATGTGTTCTCTCATACTCACTGGGATTTCGAATGGTACGAAGTTCAGGAAGGGATTAAACTGCCGCTGGTTCGCCTCATCGATCATCTTATGGATACGCTGGAGTGTTGTCCGGCTTTTAAGTTTCATTTTGACGGTCAGGTCATGCCGATAATGGACTATCTGGAAATCTTAAAGGAGGAAGACAACTGTGACAATAAAAACAGGGTTGGGGAGGCGGAACGTAGAATCAGTAAATTTGTCACAAGAGGACAATTAAGTATCGGCCCATGCTGGAGCACGCCTGAAACTTGTCTTATCAGTTGTGAGTCGCTTATCAGAAATATAAACAGAGGAATAAGGTTTTCTAAAAAATTCGGGGCAGTGAGTTCGGTTTTTTACAATGCGGATGCATTCCAATATCATTCACAGGTTCCGCAGATAATTAAAGAGACCGGTTTAAAGGCGGCTTTTACCTGGCGTGCCTATAAAGCGGGGAAAGCTTTAAAGGACCTTTGCATCTGGGAAGGAGCTGACAAGACCTCTGTTATAAAATATTATCCGCCCCGGAGTTATGCCCAGATATGGCAACTACCCCCAACCCCCCTGGACGCTCTGAATATTCTCAAAAGAGAAGCAGATTTTTTGAGAAATTCTGCGGTTACCAAACATGTTCTTATTACGCAGGGAAATGATCAAATAGAAGCCCAATCCGATGTTAATGTAACTGTTAATAAGGTGAATGAGATTATTGGGGAAAACTATCATGTCAGCCATGTTACGCTGGAAGAATTTTTCAAGATAATCAAGAATGAAGAACCTGAATTAAACATCTTTCAGGGTGAACTAACCGGCAATAAATGGGCATGCACTTTGAGTGGTCAGTTGTCTGCAAGGATTTATCTAAAGCAAAAAAACAAAGAAGCGGAAATATCAATAGAAAAATGGGCTGAGCCCTTTGCCACGTTTGCCTGGCTGCTGGGAGCTGAATATCCTGCAGGTTTACTGGAAAGGGCATGGGAATATTTAATGAGGCAGCATTTTCATCACTGCAATGCCTGTGCGATCGATGAGGTGCATCGTGAAGGAGAGGTAAGATACAAAAGCGCCATTGAATTGGCAAAGGGGGTTGCAAGTGAGAGCCTGAAGAGGATATCATCAAAAATAGACAGCTCGCACATTATTGATGATAAGGAAAGCGCCCTGGTTATTTTTAATCCTTCCGATGTTGAGAGGACCGGTGTAGTTAATGTCGAAATAGATATCGACGCTCACAACGATGCCGACTGGCAGGGAGATAAAAACGAAATCAGGGTGCAATCGATTCTGATAACAGATTTAGCGCTGAAGGACGAACAAGGGGAAGGAATTCCTTCCCAGATTCTCAATGGTAGAAATGGCGCTTGTGAAATAGCTTTTTGGGCCGAAAAAATCCCGCCTTTTGGATATAAGACATACGGATTAGGGTTTCCAGGCGGCCAACCGTCACACAAGCATGGCAATATCGGCAATAAAAAGAGAAATATACTCGAAAACGATATACTAAAAATAACCATCAGGGAAAACGGCTCATTAACTATCCTTGATAAGAGAAATGGTGAGGTATTTAACAATCAGAATATACTTGAAGATTCGGCTGACCATGGAGACACCTATAATTTCGACCTGCTTAAGGGAGATAAGTTGATTACTTCAAAAGGGGCGAAAGGAAAGATTACCCTTAAAGAAAACGGACCATTTGTGGCAACTTATCAGGTAAAAACTGAACTGGTTCTGCCTGAGTGTCTGGCTCCCGACAGGAAAGCGAGGAGCAAGAAGTTGGTAAAACTTCCGGTCCTCTTTTATATTACTCTAAAAAAAGGTTCTCCGCTGATTTATATAACTGCCGAGATAGATAATCAGATCAAAGACCACCGTTTGCGGGTCGTTTTTTCCGGTCCCAAGAGCGATTTTGTTCATATTCAGACGCAAGGTGATGTAGTCAAAAGACGGATAGAAAAATATGAGGAATATCCCATGAGTTGGAGGAGAGACATAGCGCATAGTACAAGCGTAGGAGATCTGCCAAAAGAGAAAGCCCCTTCCCTGACACAATTCCAGCGCAATTTTGCAGGCATTAATGATGGTGAAAGGGGATTGTTTATTTTAAATAAAGGGCTGCCGGAATATGAGGCGCGAACCGATGGAACCATTGCCCTAACGTTGTTGCGTTCAGTAGGATGGCTTTCCCAGGACGATCTTGTCAGCAGGGATAACCTGGCTGGTCCTAAGATAGAAGTCCCGGATGCCCAGTGTATCAGGAAACATATCTTTGAATATGCCATTCTTATTCAGGATGGGCCGTTGGGATCGGAAGTCAGGTATGAAAACCAGTATAGCATTCCGATTAAAAGCCTGGAGATTCCCTGGCAGGAAGGAAGGCTTCCTTTCCATCTAAGTTTTGTGCGAATCAAACCTGACGCGATGATGGTAGCCGCCATCAAAAAGGCTTACATCGATGACAATGTAATTATCAGGCTTTTTAATCCCACTAAGAGACGGTTAAAAGGAACCCTATCGATCTGGTGCGGGATAAAAGAGGCATGGCTTACCGATCTGAACGAAGAAAAAAGGGAGGCAATACCTGTGCAAAGTGATGGGAGTATCCCGATTGAGGCCGGGCCTAAGAAGATTATTACGATAAGTCTGAGCAGCTACTCAGCCACAGATTCACACAGATGAACGCAGATAGATTTAAAGTAACTACTCAGGTTCACGGTTCAGAGGTTCACGGTTCAACGGTTGAATGAAGAGAATCGAGTAACATCTCAGTAAATTTGGGTAGGGGCGACTTTAATCGCCCATATCGGGAGGTTAAAACCTCCCCTCCCCTAATTTATTGAGAAGTTCGTAGGGTGGATTAAGCGGAGCGAATCCACCGAAATTTGTCCCGTTAGGGACATTTGAAAATAGCCCGGCAATTTATTGCCGGGATGAGAATATGTAACCCAAAAGTCCCGTAGGAACGACAGAAAACGGTGGATCGAGTGGCAAAAATAATGTGGAAAAGACAGAAAATGGTTATGCCTTCCGTTGATATGGGGGGGACCAAAATAGATTTTGCTTTTCTGACAATGGGCAAAGAAAGCAAAATAGCCCTGCAGTATCCTTCCACAGATGTGGTAAAGGTGAAAGGTATTACCGATGCCGGGAAGACTCTGAAACGGGTTGGGGAACTAATTAAAAAAAGAACCCGTGAAGCGGAAAAGAAGGGATGGCTTGTGATCAGGCTTGTGGGAATGGGGGCGCCCGGTCTGTATTTGGAAGACGGCGGCGTGGATCCGAGAACAGCGCCCAACATCTCCGGCCTTGCAGAGATAAAACCGGCAAAGGCGCTGGAGGATATCTTAGGTAAAGAATGGAAAGTATATGTAAATAACGACGGTGTAGTACAGGCGGTCGCAGCGGCAAATGCATTTGTCCACTCACCCGACTACACAACAAAATGGGAAAAGATCGTGGAAGAAACCGGCGGCCGGGTCATATATTTTGGCCCTGGCACAGGGTTTGGCGCCGGCAAGGTCATTATTATACCTAAGTGGAAAAAGGTGCGTCCTATGCCGGGATCTCAGGCTTTTTTCGACTTCCTGATAAGGGATGGCAAAAGGGCGGAGGATCTCTTATGCGGTTATGGTCTTGGAAAGATTGCCCGGCAGGTGGAAAGACAAAACCTTGAAGAGGGGAAGACTGTTTTATTGAAATTTGTGGAGGGGTATGACAAAGGTAAGAAGTTTTCCGGTAAATTACGAGAGGCACAGTTGACTGGAATTTCGAGCAAGATCATATCCGATGCTTACTATTCCGAAGATAAGGATGCGAAAAAAATTGCGGAAGATATATTTGTTCAAGCCGGCAAAGATATGGCAAAGCTGATGATTCAATTGCATGAGGGCGAGGGAGAAAAGTCAACCTTGAGGTGGGATAGTGAAGATTGGCAATCCGTAAGGGGTATAAGGGTATTTTTGGTTGCCGGTTTATTGATTAAACCTGCAGGCAAGGAAGTAATTCTTCCGTCCGTTAGAGAGACCCTGAGTAAAGCGGGTTATTCTGAAAAAATACACATAGTGGAGATAGATCGGCTTCCTGCAATAAAGAAGATCAATGGCAGGATTGGGATAGCCGGCCCTTTGCTGATCGTTCCTGAAGAAGAGATATTGCAAAAAAAGTGGGGAAATTTTCTTATAGCAGGACAGAACAGGATCAGCCGTCATATTAGCGATATGGTGAAAACAACTTTCAGTGAAAACGAAAGGCCAATTATTTTGGGCATAGACGGATATTGCGGAGTCGATTGGGGGAAAAGTGTCTCTCACCTAAAAAGAAGGCTCGAAAAAGATGGCTTTGCTTTAGAACTGATAGATTTTGCGTCATTTTATAAGTCAGGCAAAGAGATAGAAAAGATTATCCTGCCCCTTATGGGAGACGACAAGACATTTGGACGGATATTTGGTGGCAGGTTGGAGGATTTTCTGGATGAACACCGCATAGATAAGCTGAAAGAAACGTTTGAGGATTACAAAAAAGAGAGGCCAAAATCGCCGAAAGTAATAATATGTTTTGGACCTGGCGCTGCCTGCAGGCCTCTTATAGGTCTATATGACCTTATCTTCTATAAGGAGATAACCCGCGAAGAGATCGCCAGGCGTCATCGAAAAGGGTTGGTTTTCCCCTTGGGGGACAGCGGAAAAGACAAGTCCGGCAAAGGACAACCCGTTTACCTGCCTGGAAAAAGATTTCACTACGTAGATTTTCCTGCACTGGACAAGCACAGAAAATCTATTCAGAAGCGGATTCATTTCTATGTGGATGATAATCTCGAAGGGGAACCAAAACTCATCGACCGAAAAATATTAGATGAGATGATTTTGCATATTGCTCAAAGGCCCATTCAGCTTAAAAAGTTCCATGATGAAGGCATCTGGGGAGGGCAGTGGCTTAAAAAAATTCGAGACCTGCCGGAAGAAATGGTAAATTGCGCATGGGCTTATGAGCTGATGGCCTATCACATGAGCGTTAAGATCCCTGTCAGCGGAAGTTTTATTGAAATGCCCTTTGCAAACATCTTAGACAGGCAGTCGGATAAGATTATGGGGAAACGGGTCAATAAGATGTTTAAAGGAATATGGCCGATACGTGTTAATTACGACGACTGCTGGGAAGGGGATGATATGGCTATTCAGATCCATCCGGATTCTTCTTATATAAAAAAGATTTTTGGCGAGCCTTTGCATCAGGATGAAAGTTATTATATCATGGCATCCACGCCGGATGCCTGCGTATATTTGGGGCTGAAGGACGGCATTGCCTTAAACGAGTTTTACAAAGCTGTCCGAAAGGCCGAAAGAGAAGGAATTCCCTTTGATCACCGCAAATATGTGAATATCTTCCCGGCTAAAGAGGGGGATCTGTTTCTCATTCCTGCAGGGACTGTTCATGCCTCAGGAAAGGGGTGCGTTGTATTGGAATTGAGCTCTACCACCGACAGGTATACTTTCCATTTGTACGACTATCTGAGGCCGGATCTGAATGGAGAATTAAGGGGGATACATTCAAGGCATGCATTTAATATGGTGAAAAAATATCCTCATCGAACCACTTCCTGGGTCAGGAAAAATTTGCTGCAGGGACCAAGAATAATCAGGAAAGGAGATGATTGGGCGGAATACCTTCTTGGCGGTATGGAGGAAATGGTTTTTGAAGTCCATCGGTTTGAATTTGCCGCAACCATCGAGGACGATACAAATGGTGTCCCTCACGTCTTGAGTATGGCCGAAGGAGATAGTGTTACCATACAATCACATCTGTTTTCTGAGAGACAATTCAGTCTAAAATTTTCCGAAACAGTAATCGTGCCTGCCTGTTTTGGGAAATACATTATCATAAATGATGGAGACAAACCCTGCAAGGTTCTGAAAACTACAGTCAACACATCGTGGCATAAACCCTGCTCAAAGGCTGAAAAGATGGAGGTGAACACCAATGAAAAGCGGACAAATGTCTGAGGATATTTATGACATCATCATAATTGGCGGAGGACCTGCAGGTCTCACAGCTGGTCAATATGCGTCAAGGGCCATGCTGAAGGTATTATTGTTTGAGGGTATTTCCACTTCCAGTCAGGTTACTGTTACCGATCTTGTGGAAAATTATCCGGGCATTCCCGAACCGGTGAGCGGTCTTGAACTCCACAGCCGATTCAAAAGGCAGGCAGGCGGGTTCGGTCTCCCGACCGGGCCGGAGGATGTAATATCTGTTACAAAGGCGCAACTTGTTCTGAATCAAGTCGAGGATCGTTCAGGACAGGCTGTTGATGGGTGGGAAATAAAAACAGACGGCAATACATATTATACCCTTTCCGTAATTATTGCCACGGGCGCATCCTGGAAAAAGCTGGGCATCCCCGGGGAGGAGACATTCCTTGGCAAAGGTGTGTCATTCTGTGCTACCTGCGACGCACCCTTTTATAAAAATAAAGAAGTTGTAACTATTGGGGGCGGCGATGTGGCAGTTCAGGAGGCCCTCTATCTCACCAAATTTGCCAGTAAGGTTACCATTGTCCATCGCAGGGACCGCCTGCGAGCGACAGGTATCTTAAGGGAAAGGGTCTTCGCAAACAATAAGATAGACTTTGCCTGGAACTCAGCGCCGGAGGCCATACTCGGAGGTGATTCTGTCACCGGCGTGAAGATAAGAAACGTGAAGACACCCGATGATTACAGGGTGATTCAGGCAGACGGCGTCTTCGTATTCATTGGTCTAAAGCCGAACACTGAAGTTGTTCGTGGTATTGTGGAACTTGATAATAATGGATATATTCTGGCGGACAGTAATATGATGACATCGGAGAGGAGTATATTTTCCTGCGGTGACTGCATCAAAAAACTATTCCGACAGATAGTGACAGCCTGCGGCGATGGGGCAACGGCCGCATTCTCCGCTCAGTTGTATGTGGAGGCATTAAAGGGGGAGACCTATGGAGATTTCAGCTCAGATTAGTCTCTAGTGTCTGAACGAAAACTAGGATTTTTCGTCAAGGTCAAGGAAGATCAAAATTTTAACCGCAGGAATACATTGAGTATTTCGAGGATTAAAATTTTTATCTGACGCAGAGATTGGCGAAAAAGACAGTTTTCGTTCGGG
>JAUWQS010000096.1 GCA_030610915.1 Pseudomonadota bacterium
TGTTGATATAGATATTCAGCTCCCCGGAAAGAAACCACGGAGCCTCAGCCTCTTGTCAGGCGGGGAGAAGTCGCTTGCCGCTGTAGCGCTGATTTTTTCCATTCTTATGTATCGGCCGTCTCCATTCCTGGTGCTCGATGAAGCAGATGCGGCGCTGGATGACGCAAATATATTATTGTTCAATAAGCTGATAAAGGATATTTCAGTAAATTCCCAGATTATTATCGTGACCCACAATAAGAACAGCATGGAAGTTGCTGATAACCTACTCGGCATTACAATGGAAAAAGAGGGCATATCGACAGCGGTCTCTGTAAATTTGAATTAACGCCCTTCGGGCTGACTTTCAGGCTGTTGTTATATTGTTTCGTAACTACTCAGGTAGATAGACTGAAGGCTGAAGACTGTTAGTAAAAGCGGGAATACTGCACACTTTGAAGCCATGTTTGATGCAAAAATCTGCTGTTTTTCTGCCAAAGTGCGGCAATCGTGTTTTTCGGGTACCTTCAGCCTTCAGCCTAAATAGCTTCAGCCTGACTACGTGAGTAGTTATATTGTTTCTTCGTAGGGGCGATCCTTGTGATTGCCCTGATTAAGGCGAATACAAGATTCGCCCCTACATCGTGCCGATAAAACAGTAACACTATGGGGGAAAAAGGACCTGCAACATTTTTTAGAAAATTCAACTTTTAAAAACTTCTTAGTTCCGGCTTGTCCGCGTTGGGGATATTGTAGGGAAAAAGAAGGAAAGTGAGTGAAATGAACTTCAAAAAAACCATTCTCTGCATCGGAGCCGGCTATGTGGGTGGCCCTACAATGGCCATGATCGCTTATAAATGTCCGCAATATAAAGTGACTGTAGTTGACATCAATCCCGAACGTATTGCCCAGTGGAATTCGGATGATCTCCCCATCTATGAACCCGGCCTTGATGAAATTGTAAAGACTGCCCGTGGCAGAAATCTCTTTTTCAGCACAGATATCGAAAAGGGGATAAAAGAGTCCAAAATCATCTTCGTCAGCGTAAATACGCCGACCAAGACATACGGGACCGGCGCGGGCATGGCCGCCGATTTACAATATTGGGAAAAAACGGCGCGGCAAATACGCGAATCTGCGGAATCACACAAGATAGTTGTGGAAAAGAGCACTCTTCCGGTGAAAACCGCTCTGGCTATGGAAAGAATTCTTACGTCGATGGATAATGGTATTCGTTTTGATATTCTTTCCAATCCGGAGTTCCTCGCGGAAGGTTCAGCCATTAAAGATATGGAATATCCTGATCGAGTGCTGATCGGTTCCAGGAAAACACCGGACGGTTTAAAGGCCAAGGATGAACTGGTCAAAATTTATGCCAACTGGGTTCCCGGGGAACGGATTATAACCTCCAATATCTGGAGCAGTGAGCTCTCCAAGCTCGTGTCAAATGCCTTTCTGGCACAGAGAATTTCATCAATTAATTCTATCTCCGCCCTTTGTGAAAAGACGGGCGCCAACATAAGCGAGGTTTCCCGGGCTGTCGGCATGGATAGTCGTATTGGCAACAAGTTCCTAAATGCCAGCATAGGCTTTGGCGGGTCATGCTTCAAGAAGGATATTCTGAATCTGGTCTATATTTGCCGCTCCCAGGGTCTTGATGAGGTGGCAGATTACTGGGAAGGTGTTGTCAAAATTAACGATTATCAAAAAGAGCGCTTTATACTCAATATGTTAAGCACCATGTTCAACACACTGGCAGGCAAGAGGATCTGCCTTTTCGGTTTTGCCTTCAAGGCAAATACGGGCGACACAAGAGAAAGCCCTGCTGTATCCATTGCCGGAAGATTAGTAGAAGAAAAAGCCGATTTGATTATAACCGACCCGCAGGCATTAAAAAACGCGAGGATAGCCTTGAGCGATGTAAATGGGGGGATAAACTATGTTAAAGATCCTTATGATGCAACCGCCGGTTGTGATGCCATTGCCGTGATGACTGAGTGGGATATATACTCAGGTCTTGACTTTGAAAAGATATACAAGTCAATGACCAAACCAGCCTTTATTTTTGACGGTAGAAATATTCTTGACCATGAGAAACTGTTTGGAATCGGCTTCAATGTCTATCCCATCGGGAAACCCGCATTAACACACTTTTAATAGTAGTCAGTGGTTAGTGGTCAGTGGCCGAATTTCTAATTTCTAATACTGACCACTGACCACTGATCACTAACCACTTGATGATGCGTCCTGTTCGGGGAACAGGCTTATGCTGTGTATCCGGATAGTGTTCAGAAAAATCAACAAGTTATATCAAATTCGGCCAGACAAGTTCCCTGGGAGATATGAATTGACAAGATTATACATTATTATCCCTTTGCTCCTGATTGCCTTTGTTTTGAATGAAGCTGTCGCCGGAGAGGGAATAAGATGGGATGAGATAGAAGGGAAAACATTGACCCTCGAGCAGTGTATAAGGATTGCCGTTGAAAAACACCCTGACATTAAATCAAAGATAGCGCAGCTTAATGCCGGCAAGGCAAGAGTAGGACAGTCCTTTTCCAGCTTTCTCCCGTCACTTGATCTGTCATCCGGCTATTCAAAATTTGAGACCAAAAGGCATCAGGAAAGCTCAGATTCCGGAGACAACTACACCGTCGGCTTTGCTCTTTCACAGACTATATTCGACTTTGGCCGGTCCATTTCCAGGTGGAAGATGAGCAAGGCGGAGGCGGAGGCGATCTCATATATATTGAATACCACAGGTCAGGAGATAGTATTTAATGTGGAAGAGGCATATTACTCCTATCTCAAGGCATTGAGACTGAAGAAGGTCAATCAGGAAGCGCTCGCCCTCGCGCAACTCCATCTGAAGCAGGCCGGTGGATCCTATGAAGCAGGAACCAGACCGAAGATCGATGTCGTCCGGACAGAGGCGGATCTCTCCAATGCAAAGGTGGAGCTTATTAAGGCAAAAAACGGCGTAAGGCTTTCCAGAGTTAATCTGAACAACGCCATGGGGATGAGCCGGCCGGTATCTTACCGGATAAAGGATGACCTGGAATTTAAGAAACTGGATTATCATATGGATGAGGCGCTTGTCATTGCCTACAAAAACAGGCCTGAGCTTTTAGAGCTTAAAGCGAGATTAACGGCCCTGGAACAGAAAATAAAATTTTGCCGGAGTGAGTATCGTCCGCAACTTTCCGCAAGGTTCTCTCAAGACTGGCAAGACAACAGGGCGCCGTTAGACAGGGAGTGGAGGGCGGGGATAACCCTGGATGTCCCGTTGTTTTCCGGTCTCGATACGTCATATAAATTAAGGGAGGCCCGCGAAGAATTAAAAAGCGCAGGCAGCAGGATCGACAGCCTGAAGTTGCAGATTCGAGCCGAGGTCGAGCGGGCGATTCTCACTTTGAGAGAGGCGAGGGAAAGGGTATTCGCCACAGAGACAGCGGTTGCGCAGGCAAGGGAGAACCTGAGGCTGGCCGAAGGCAGGTATGGGGTGGGTCTTGCAACCATTATCGATCTTACCGATGCGCGTGTCCTGCTGCTTGAGATCAGCGCCAATCGGGTACATGCCTTATATGACCACAGGATTGCGGATGCATTGATCAAGAAGGCCTGCGGAACCATACCATTCAGGATTGAAGGTTGAAGGTTGTAGGGGCAATCCTATGAATTTGCAGGGCAGGCATACAGGCTGCCCCGCAACCGTTGAACAGTGAACCGTGAACCGTTGAACCTTGGACAGAGGAATTACGAATGAAAATAAAGATCGCTGTTGTCGGTATCTTTGTGCTCTTTTTGATATTGATATCTCTATTTTTCTATTTCCATATAAGCTCTCAAGAGAGGTTTGTTTTCAAAACGAAGAGAGCGGCAAAGGGAGATATTGTGCGCACCATATCGGCAACCGGAACGGTAAATCCGGTAACAATCGTGAATGTGGGCGCTCAGGTCTCGGGTAAGGTAGAAAGGCTCTTTGCCGATTTCAATTCTCTTGTCAAAAAGGGAGATGTAGTTGCAAAGATAGACCCGGAACTCCTTGAGAGAGATGTGGAAGAAGGAGAGGCAAGGCTTGCGAGCGCCGGGGCAAACCTAAAAAGCGCCCTGGAAAATGTTGGCCTGGCCGGGTCAAGGATAGAGGTTGCAGGGGCCAATCTGCAAAAGATGAAGGCCTCCTTTACATATGCGCAAAGGGAGTATGATAGATATGTCGATCTCTTTAAAAGAGACCTGGTATCTGCAAGTGAAAGGGATTTGAAAGAATCAAACTACAAACAGGCCATTGCCCTAATTGAGAGCGCAGTTGCCGAACTCGACGCCCAAAAGGCAAATTTAGCCGCAAAGCGGGCTGACCACCAGGCCGTCATTTCACAAGTAAAGAGCGCTGAGGCCGCCCTGAACAGGGCAAAAACCAATCTGGATTACACCATAATCAGGTCGCCGGTGGATGGAATAGTGTTGTCAAGAGAGGTGGATGAGGGACAGACACTGACCGCGAGATTGCAGACGCCGGTTCTTTTCAAGATAGCGGAAGATTTAACAAAGATGCAGCTCAATGCAAGTATTGACGAGGCAGACATAGGATGTATCAAGATGGGGCAGAATGCCTTATTTACAGTGGATGCCTTTCCCTATACCACTTTTGAAGGAGTGGTAAAACAGGTTAGGATAACGCCCATTATAGTGCAGAACGTGGTTACCTATGACGTAATAATAGAGGTGGAAAACAGGGAATTGAAGCTGAAGCCGGGGATGACGGCAAATGTAACCATTATGGTCGAGCATAGAAATAATGTAATCAGGATACCCAATGAGGCGCTGAGATTTACTCCTCCCTGGGATATCGAGCTGAACAGAGATGTTAAAATGAATCTTAAGGAGAGGACTTCAAGGTTGGTATGGCGATTGAGTAAAGAGAAGAATCTTGAGCCTGTCCCGATAAATACAGGGATGACCGATGGAGAATATACCGAGCTTCTCCATGGGGATATAGGCGATGGGGACGAGCTGGTGATGGCGGCGCTCGACAGAAAGGGCAGGCCGATAATTTCTGAAAAGACCAAACCGGGGACGTTTAGGGGATTTCGACCGTAAATGGAAAGCAGAAATAGACAGATTGCGGCAGTTGATATTTATAAGACCTATTTTCTCGATGGTGTTGAGGTGCCTGCGATTCGAGGGGTATCTCTCGATATCTCGAGTGGTGAGTTCACCGCCATTATGGGCGCTTCGGGCTCCGGTAAATCGACCCTTATGAGCATACTGGGATGTCTTGACAGGCCGACGTCGGGAGTCTATATGCTTGAGGGTGTCGATGTGGCAACGCTTACAAGAGATGAAATGGCAAGAATAAGAAACGAAAAGATAGGCTTTGTATTTCAGGGGTTCAATCTCCTGCCCAGGACATCAGCCCTGGAGAACGTGGAACTGCCCCTTAATTACAGTGACAGGATACCGGTAAAGAAGAGGAGAAATCTGGCGAAAGAGGCGCTCCGGACAGTAGGTCTTGAGGGGAGGGAGAAACACCATCCGGGCCAGCTCTCCGGAGGAGAGCAGCAAAGAGTGGCCATAGCAAGGGCGCTGGTCAGCAGGCCCTCCATTATCCTGGCGGATG
This sequence comes from Pseudomonadota bacterium, assembly GCA_030610915.1. Next base: position 5,600 of record JAUWQS010000096.1, read on the forward strand.
AGCCTACCGGCAACCTTGACAGCAGGACCGGCCTCGAAATCATAGAGATATTTCAAAACCTGAACAGGGAATCTAAAAAAACCATTATTTTTGTAACCCACGATCAGGATATTGCCCGCTTTGCGAGAAGACAGATTAGATTAAAGGATGGAGTGATCGTTGATGATGTGTGAGTGTGCTTAGGCACTTAGGCTGAAGACTGAAGACCGAAGGAAATATGGTATCAGTTCAATAAATAGGGGGATTACATTTTTAAAGTGTTGGTCTCGAACCACGATAAGCGTTCACCGAACATTGAAATTAGAAATTCAGCCTTCATGCTTTTGTACTGCTCGGCTGAGCTCACGCTGAAGTCTGTCAACTCGTAAATTCGTTTCATCTCTCCCAAATTTCTAATTTCCAATTTCAAGTTTCAAGCCGTGAATGGCTAAGATTCACAATCACTCTTACATATTGGGGGTTGCCCCTATTTATTGAGCTGATACCAAACTTGTTTGTTCTCGTTCCCATGCGGAAGCCGTGGGAACGTGTACCAACCCCGTTCAGGCACGGTTTTGAAGTTTCGAGTTAAAAAAAGAAAGCAATCATTCCAACTCGACTACTCGACCACTCGACCATTTAACAAGGTATGTATGAAAAGAGATTCCTGGCACAGATTTTTCGCAAACAAGATGGCGCTTGCCGGAGGAGTTGTGGTAGTTTTGTTATTTATCATTTCTCTGCTTGCGCCGTGGATATCCCCCTATGACCCCGGTGAAATCAACCTCCGGATGGTTCTCTCTCCCCCTTCGAGCAATCACCTTT
>JAUWQS010000368.1 GCA_030610915.1 Pseudomonadota bacterium
TAATACTATCATCTCCGACCTTAACCTCACGAAAGATCAATTCAAGAAAGATAAAGAACAGCAGTATGAAGATGATGATAAGAACTACTCTTTCCACTGTAGAACCACCGACGCAGAGCGAAATAAAAAAGAGCACAAAGAGGAGAAAGGCATCCACCGCAAGAGGAATCAATAAAGACCTTCCGGTTTTATATATACTGTTGGACATATTTGTAAGTACTCAGGTTGTTTAGGCTGAAGGCTGAAGGAAAAACAACCTAATAGCCTTCAGCCTTCAGCCTATCCACTATTCTTTCCTTACGAAGGTTCCGCTTTTACCACCACATTTTCTTATTAATTTTATGTCCGACAGTATCATTCCCCGGTCAGCAGATTTGCACATATCGTAAATGGCCAGGGCTGCTGCGCTTACAGCGGTCATGGCTTCCATTTCCACCCCGGTCCTTCCGATTGTCTTCACCCTTGCTTCTATGGTTATCTCACCTTTTTCGACATTGCCTGAAAAATCGATTTCTATGTCTGTTAATTCGAGCGGGTGACACATGGGTATGATATCACTTGTCTTTTTCGCAGCCATAATTCCCGCAATCCTTGCGACACCGAATACATCTCCCTTTGGAACCCCTTCACGATTAATGATCATAGCGGTATCCTGACTCATAAGGACCTTTCCCTGCGCCACTGCCTCTCTGACTGTTGGTTTTTTGGCCGTGACATCAACCATCTTTGATCTACCTTTTTCGTCAAGATGGGTGAATTCTACCATAGAAATGCCTTTTTCAGATGTTATAAAGATGTAACTACTCAATAAGTTAGGATAGGGGAGGTTTTAATCTCCCTATAGGGGCAACTAAAGTCGCCCCTACCCAAACTTATTGAGATATTACTCGATTCTCTTCCTTCAACCGTTGAACCGTGAACCCCGGAACTGTGAACCTGAGCAGTTACAAAAATCTTTCATATTTATACCTCAGGGGGAATTAGATGAAGTCTATTCTTGTTGCTTCCATGAACCGACTGGCTTGCGAATCGATTACATCGTGCTTTCGGTCGGAATACGGAGTTGATGTGGCAAACAATATGGAATCCTGTCGAAATCTATTCAAGAAGAAACGTTATGAATTCCTCTTTCTTGATTTAGGACTTTTTCAAACCGGATCAGTCTCTGTCAATGGACATATCAATTATAAAAATGCCCTGCAGCCGTTCTGGCGTGTGTTCCCCGGCGTTGAAATAGTCGTTATGTCATCTCAGGAAAAGATTCGGGAGGCGGTAAGGGCTGTCAAGGCGGGGGCAGGTAATTATGTCACATACCCTGTCAATGTCGATGAATTGAGATATGTGGTCGAAAGCGCTTATGAAACCACAATGATTCAATCGGAGCTGGATTATCTTCGGGACAAATTCTGGCAGATAGATTCACTTGATGTTGTCAATACAAATAATCCAGTTATGAGAAAGGTCTTTGAAAGGATTCGATCCGCGGCGCCGACAAAAACAACTATCCTGCTGACGGGGGAAACGGGAACGGGCAAGGGTCTGCTGGCAAAACTCATACACCGCCACAGCAATAGAGCAAACGCTCAATTCATTACCGTGCATTGTGGAGCAATACCCGAGACCCTTCTCGAAAGTGAATTGTTTGGACACGAAAAAGGGGCTTTTACGGGCGCAGACCGCAGGAAACCGGGCAAGTTTGAGATTGCTAAGGGCGGCACAATTTTCCTCGACGAGATCGGGACCATGACGCCGTCCGCTCAGGTCAAGCTTTTGGATGTGCTGCAAGAAAAAACTTTTCAAAGAGTTGGAGGAGAAACAAATATAGAAGCGGATGTGAGAATTATCGCCGCGACAAATGTCGATTTGAAGCAGATGATTGGGGATGGTCTTTTCAGAAAGGACCTCTATTATCGTTTAAGCGTATTCCCCATTGCAATTCCGCCGCTTAGAGAAAGAATAGAAGACGTGCCGCACCTCGCAGAGTTTTTCTTAAAAAAATTAAGTGAGTTAAATTCGAAGGAAATTTACGACATACATCCATACGTCCTGGAAGCCTTTGAGCGATACTCGTGGCCAAGCAACATCAGGGAACTGGAGAATCTGATCGAGCGCGCCTGCATACTCGAAAACTCCTCGATGCTCCGGCCTTCCAGCTTTCCGGGCGATCTTTTCTCTTCAGATACTTTAGCGCTTAAACTCTTTTCGGATGCCCTGCCTCCTCTGTCAGAAATGAGACGTCAGACCACCGAGGCCATGGAAAGAAATTATTTGAAAAAGATCCTCTCCCGTCATCGGGGCCACATCGGTAAATCTGCCGATGCCGCCGGGATTAGCGCCCGTCAATTACACAAATTGATGACCAGATACGGCATCAGAAAAGAAGATTTTAAAATCTCGCCTGCCTGACTCAATATTTCGGAAGTTCAGGGTCCGATAAACGACAAAAATCGGAACTCGTTGGACTTCTTTTAATTCTCTCCTTATTTACAGTCTTAAATCTTCCCACGTACTCCTCAGGAAGGAATATTTTGCATGTCGGATATGTTCTGTCGGAATTATTAGTTCCGATAAGCAAGCGTGCATAATTATATAATTCCTTAAATATCAATAAGTTATAAACGTGGCATGTCTATTGCTCAAGACGATGAACATAAAATTCAAAAGACTCGCTGTCACCACCGATCAAAGAACCAGCCAAAATCACCGTTTAAAAACCAGCCAGAGCGATCAAAGGGCGCACCTGTGCGTCTTGTGTTGTTTGGAAAACACACAAATCCCCTTCGAGCTTTCAAGAAAAAAATTTGGGGTAG
>JAUWQS010000068.1 GCA_030610915.1 Pseudomonadota bacterium
GCTGCTCTTTGTACCACCCATTGTAGCACGTGTGTAGCCCTGGACATAAAGGCCATGAGGACTTGACGTCATCCCCACCTTCCTCCGGTTTAACACCGGCAGTCTCTCTAAAGTGCCCAACTTAATGATGGCAATTAAAGACAAGGGTTGCGCTCGTTGCGGGACTTAACCCAACATCTCACGACACGAGCTGACGACAGCCATGCAGCACCTGTATACATGCTCCCGAAGGAGAATTACTATCTCTAGTAACGTCATGCATATGTCAAACCCCGGTAAGGTTCTTCGCGTTGCTTCGAATTAAACCACATGCTCCACCGCTTGTGCGGGCCCCCGTCAATTCCTTTGAGTTTTAGTCTTGCGACCGTACTCCCCAGGCGGTTCACTTAATGCGTTAACTACGGCACCGAGAGGGGCAATACTCCCAACACCTAGTGAACATCGTTTACGGCGTGGACTACCAGGGTATCTAATCCTGTTCGCTACCCACGCTTTCGCGTCTCAGCGTCAGTATAGGGCCAGAAAGTCGCCTTCGCCACCGGTGTTCCTCCTGATATCTACGAATTTCACCTCTACACCAGGAATTCCACTTTCCTCTCCCTTACTCTAGCCGGACAGTTTCAAATGCACTTCCTGAGTTGAGCCCAGGGATTTCACATCTGACTTATCCAGCCGCCTACACGCTCTTTACGCCCAATAATTCCGAACAACGCTTGCACCCCCCGTATTACCGCGGCTGCTGGCACGGAGTTAGCCGGTGCTTCCTTTGATGGTACCGTCAAGCGGGAAAGCTATTAACACTCCCGCATTTCTTCCCATCTGACAGAGCTTTACGACCCGAAAGCCTTCCTCACTCACGCGGCGTTGCTGCGTCAGGGTTCCCCCCATTGCGCAAAATCCCTCACTGCTGCCTCCCGTAGGAGTCTGGACCGTATCTCAATTCCAGTGTGGCTGATCATCCTCTCGGACCAGCTAACCATCGTCGCCTTGGTAGGCCATTACCCTACCAACTAGCTAATGGTACGCGGACTCATCCTTTAGCAAGAACTTGTATACAGAGGTCCCCTTTAACTGATCCACCTTAGCAGAAACAGTATTATTCAGTATTAGTTCACCTTTCGGTGAGTTATCCTAAACTAAAGGGCAGATTATCCACGCGTTACTCACCCGTGCGCCACTTTACTCACCCGCCGAAGCGAATTTTCTCGTACGACTTGCATGTGTTAGGCACGCCGCCAGCGTTCGTTCTGAGCCAGGATCAAACTCTCCAGTTTAAATCCTATTGAGAGATAACTCTCAGTTTTATCAACAAAAAAATAACCCGCAAATCAATTATCCCACTATTCAATTATCAAAGAACTTTCCAACTAATATTATAATAAGACAAACTACCTCACTTGTCAAGAACTATCTCTTTCGAAACTCAATTCAATAAGCAGTCTTCTCATCAAGGTAGGAAAGAATATTATAACTTCTTTACCGGAGTGTCAAGTTTTATTTTGCAGATGTTAAATTAATTTGAAAATGATAGCGACTACTCAGATTGAAGGATACTGATATCCCCTTAACGACAAAAGCCGCATTGGAGGACAGTATACTTGAATGGCTGTACTATTATTGGGTCTTGTAAGTCTTTTCCCTAAAAGCGCCCCAAGGGCACTTCCTGCGGGGCGCCTTCAGCCTGTCTGCCTAAGTAGTTACAATTATTGCATATTTCTTTTTTCCCTTTCGAAGACGGATTTCACCATTTTGATTAATGTCGTCAACCTTTATCTTTTCATTAATTGATTGAATCCGCCTGTCGTTCACATACACTCCTCCCTGCGCGATCAGTCTCCTCGCTTCACCTCTGGAAGCGCACAAATTAGTTTCTTCTAATAGTTTAGGCATTAGAGTTGTTACAACTTCCTCCTTTGATCTTTCAAAAGTGGTTATTGCTGACACATCTTGAAAAATTTCAGACCTCGGAATAGTACTTGATTTACAGAGGGCTGAATCAACAGGTTTTAAATTGAAAGCGCCAGCCGATGCCTTCAATGCATCTACCGCTGCCTTTTCTCCATGGGTAATTTTTGTTGCCTCAAAGGCCAATACGGTCTTCGCCATATTTAATTCAGCGCCTGCAAGTTTTTTTGTTTCCCTGATATCTTCCATCGGCAAAAAAGTAAACAGGGCGAGAAATCTTTCTACGTCTGGATCATCTGTATTTATCCAGAATTGAAAATAGTCGTAGGGAATAGTAAGTTTTGAGTCCAACCACACAGTTCCCTTTTCTGTCTTACCCATCTTGAATCCCTGGGATGTTGTCAAAAGAGGAAATGTAATTCCATAAACTCTTTTTCCCTCAAGTCTCCTCGTAAGGTCTATCCCTGCCACAATATTCCCCCACTGGTCATTGCCGCCCATCTGAAGAACACAGTCGTAGTGCTTACAGAGATGGAAGAAATCGTAAGACTGAAGGAGCATATAATTGAGCTCGATAAAACTGAGTCCTTTTTCCCAACGAACCTTATAACTTTCTGCGGCCAGCATCTTGTTGACGCTAAAGTGCCGACCGATATCCCTTAAGAAATCTACATAATGCAGATTAGTCAGCCAATCTGCATTATTAAGCAAAAGGGTATTATCCCCATCAAAATCCAGGTATTGTGAGAATTGTTTCTTCAAAGACTCTGCATTCTTGTCTACCTGCTCCCTCGTTAAAACCTTCCTCATCTCCGTTTTGCCGCTGGGGTCGCCAATAAGTGCAGTTCCCCCACCTATAAGGACAATTAGTCTGTGACCATACTTTTGCATATGGCTCAGAGCCATTATTGGAACAAGGCTCCCTATATGCAGGCTCGTTGCGGTAGGATCAAAACCGATATAGCAGGTAATGTTATTTTCCCCTAAGAGATCTCTTACCAGTTTTTCATCCGTTACCTGTTCAATAAATCCCCTCTCAAAAAGGACATTATAGACGTTTTGCAAAATACAGGTCTCCATCTCGAAAATAAATTAGTAATTACTCGGTTTGTTTATGCTGAAGGTTGTTAGTGCCTAATAGTCTTCAGCTCACAGCCTGAGAAGTATGCACGGACAAACAAGTTTGTCCATGCCACCCGTCCACTATTTCATTTTTCATTTTGATATTTACATCTATCCACCTGAGTAGTTACAATAAATTAAAAACGGTTCACAGGGTTCGGGGTTGGAGGTAAATCTCTTAACCCATGAACAGTTACGATACATCTAACTTTCCAGTGGTACGCTCACCCTCTCAATCCCTACACTTTTTCCGCTATTCTCGTCAATATCCACAATAACGCCTTGAAGCCTTCTATCTCGCGTCGCCACATCAAACTTATTGGGAATACCTGTTAAAAACCGCTTTAGAATAATATCCTTTTTTATGCCTATGACAGAATCAAAGCTTCCTGTCATCCCTGCGTCAGTGATATAAGCAGTCCCACACGGCAGTATTTTCTCATCAGCAGTCTGAACATGTGTATGAGTCCCGAGAACAGCGCTGACACGACCATCCAAAAACCAGCCAATAGCCTGCTTTTCCGATGTAGCCTCTGCATGTATATCCACTATTATTATACTGGTTTTGCCTCTCAGCTTCTCAATCTCTCTTTCTGCCACCCTGAAGGGGCAATCCAGTGGCTGCATAAATATCCTTCCCATCAGGTTTATTACACCAATAGTATTTCCCAAAAAACTGCGTGCCAATACGCTCCCACTGCCAGGCACACCCTCAGGATAGTTCGCAGGTCTGAGAAGTGTTTCATAATCCTGGATAAATTCTCCAACCTCCTTTTTGTCCCATATGTGATTTCCTGATGTTAATACGTTGATGTTATTTCTATAAAGTTCTTCGATTATATCCCTTGTTACACCAAATCCCCCGGCCGCATTCTCACAATTAGCAATGACTAATTCTATTTCATGCCTGCAAACTATATCAGAAAGAAGCTGACTCACAGCCTTTCTACCAGGTTTCCCAACTATATCTCCTATAAATAATATCTTCAATCTTTCAAATATCCTTTTTGAAGTTTCGAGTTTCGAGTTTCGAGTTTCGAGTTAAAAAAAGCAATCCCAGCGAGTTTAAAGACCCGAAACCCGAAACCCAAAGGACTCGTCCAGGCGCTATTTAGCAAAATCTGAAACCCTGGTTTCCCTTATTACTGTAACCTTTATTTGACCTGGGTAAGTTAGTTTGGTCTCAATCTTCTTTACAATATCTCTACATAACATTACCGCATTGTTATCGGATACCTTCCCATTTTCCACAAGGATACGTATTTCCCTCCCTGCCTGAATAGCGTAAGATTTTTCAACACCACTAAAGGAATTAGCTATTCTTTCCAGTTCCTCGAGACGCTTTACATATGTCTCCAGCATTTCCCGGCGAGCCCCCGGTCTTGCAGCAGAGAGAGTATCTGCCGCCTGGACAAGAACGCCGAGTAGTGTGTTGGTTCGACCATCATCATGATGACTTGCGATAGCCTGAACAATTCTCTCAGACTCGCCAAACCTCTTGGCATACTCTGCACCAATAGCGGCGTGTGTTCCTTCAACATCACGGTCAACAGCTTTCCCTACATCATGAAGTAATCCAGCCCTTTTAGCCTCTTTTTCATTCATTCCCAGCTCGGCTGCCATCATACCCGTCAGGTAAGCAACTTCTATGGAATGTTGAAGAACATTCTGGGAAAAACTTGTCCGGTACTTAAGTTTTCCCAAAAGATTTATTAATTCAGGATGAATATCATGCACTCCCACATCAAACGATACCCTTTCACCTGTCTCTCGAATAATAGTCTCTACTTCGGTCTTGACTTTGCTGACAACATCCTCGATCCGTCCGGGCTGAATCCTGCCGTCACTGATAAGTCTTTCAAGGGATATCTTTGCCACCTCCCGCCGTACAGGGTCAAAACTTGAAAGAACTACAGCTTCCGGAGTATCGTCTATAATTAAATCTATTCCGGTGGCAGCTTCTATCGCCCTGATATTTCTTCCCTCCCGGCCAATAATCCGCCCCTTCATTTCGTCTGTAGGCAAGTGTACAACCGATACAGTATTCTCGACTACGAAATCACCGGCATATCTCTGAATAGCATAAGCAATAATCTCTCGTGACTTCTTATCAGAAGTACGTTTAGCCTCTTCTTCTATCTTCCTTACCGTTAGAGCTGCTTCATGCTTTGCTTCATCTTCAATGGTTCCAATAAGATAGTTTTTTGCCTCTTTCGATGAAAGTCCCGCGATCTCCTCTAATTTTCCTTTTTGCTCTTTGATGATAACATTTAACTCACTATTCTTTTCACGTATAATGGACTCCGCTTTAAGAATAGCTTTTTCTCGTTTCCCGATATCTGTCTCTTTTTGGGATATAAGCTCTGCTTTTTTGTCCAGACCCTCTTCTTTAGAACGAAGTCTCCTTTCCAGATTGTCGAGTTCCTTTCTTCTATCTCTGGTATCATCATCGAATTTAACCTTGGCCTTGAGAAGGTTTTCCTTAACCTCTAGAATAGACTCTTTCTTTATAGTTTCTGCTTCTTTTTTTGCCTCATCGACAATTCTTGCAGATAGATTTTTTGAGGATTCCAATCTTTTCCTGAAAATCTCTTTCCTTAAAAAATATCCCAACACCATTCCCACGGTGATTGAACCAAATATTATCAATATGACCATGTTATAATGCAACAAATCACCCTCACCCCCTTGAATTACATGATATTAATTTCATTAGGTTGTTTAGTCCCTTAGTCGTAAAATTCGTGCAAAAATGGCAAAAGAATTTAGGTAACCTCCCGATATGGGCGACCAAAGTCGCCCCTACCCGAACTGATTGAAAAGTTACTGTTGAGGTACGAAACCCAAGAAAAGCCTTTGAGCTAAGAGCTAAGAGCTTTGCCGGCTTGTCCGGGTTAGGCTAAAGACTGAAGGCTATTAGGTTGTTTTTTCCTTCAGCTTTCGTAATCGACTGTCCGATTTTCGGGCAAAGTCTGCTTACTTGAATAATAACAACCACTTAACCACTCGACCACTTGACTATGTCTGTAATTTAACGTAATTGAGATTTAAAGCCACCGTCGGCAGCATGGAGTGTTACTTGGAAGGATAAAACAACTATAAGAATCTACAGGGGTTATCTTAATCTCTTATGCAAATCACAAAAGCAACAAAAAAACCCCCGCCTATACCGTGTCAGCGCTTACCCTTTTGAACCGTTTTAAAAAGTGGGCGCCCTGTTGTTACTTTAGGCTTTCTGCTCTCCCGCTTTCACGGATAATCGACAGACATGCACTCGGTAACAAGGAAAAGCTCCCTGTTCTCAAGGTGTTGATTCAAAAGCTTTATGCTAATCACGCGCATCGCAGGGGATTGCATGTTAAATTAACTACTGTCTTCTTTCCTCTATCAAACTAATCAACTTTTCTGTTCTGCCTTCTAATTGACTATGTTTATCTTCCTCATCCCTCTTAAACCTGAAAAACTCATCGGCGATGTTCAAAGCAACCAATACAGCTATATTCAACGTCGTTGCATTTCCTGAGTCACCACCTATTTCTCTTGCCATATCGTTGACATATTGCACTATCTCTGCTACGTGCTCATCCCCTGAGTCACTCAAAACCGAAAACTCTTGCCCCAGGACCTGGATATTAAAGCGCTTCTTCAAATTTACTACTACCCTAATGTCCATCAATAAAGGGTTTTTTGCCCAATATCTGCGTTACGCTCAAAAAATAATTCTCAGAATATCAAATATATACCTGCGGTTATTTTTTTCGCATGCCTTGGCCTTGAACAAAAATCCTCATTTCTGGATGGACACTACTGTTGCGTCAACCGTGAAACGCATAGCGACCATCTGCCCTATCTTGTATGGCACTGGCGGATTTAAAATAATCAATGCGATATTTTACGCTTGACACGACACTACCCTAATATCTTATTGTTGCACATTTATATCCTGAAGCATATCAAGCAGCGAATCTACCTTCGCGTGAACGGCATCCAACTCCTCTCTCAATCCTTTTGTTTTACTGTTTGCCTCTTCCAACTCTCCATTCTTATTCTCTACCAACTCTTCTAATTCCTCATTCCTTTTTTTCAGGAACGAATAATCCTCTATTATTCCTTTAATTTTCCCTTCAAGATCATCAAACTTAATCAAGCTCAACACGTAACCTCTCACCTATTAAACCAACTGTTTCTACTTTGTTAAGCAAACAAATTCTCACTGCTTATTGGAAATTATGCCAAATCCATTTGTAAAAGTCAAGACCTTATTTTTATCGTGGGGGACCTCATCTATAAACTGAAAATATCTGTGGACAGCCTTCAGCAGAGATTCTTTCTTATCTATTCTGCCAACCATCTCTCTAAATCGGGAACTTCCCTTCAAACCTTTTGTATACCATAACAAGTGCTTACGGAAATTTTTTACACCCATCTCTTCACCGCGAAGACTTATATTCATCTCCAGGTGCTGATTAATTATACCTTCCCTTTCCTGCAAAGCAGGGGTCAAATAAACATTTTTCCCCTCAAGATATTGTATTATGCCTCTGACAATCCATGGGCGCCCCAAACCCCCTCTACCCACCATCACGCCGTCACAACCGGTCACATCCAGCATCCTTCGGGCATCTTCAGGACTTCTTATATCTCCATTCCCCACAACA
>JAUWQS010000145.1 GCA_030610915.1 Pseudomonadota bacterium
TAGATAGACTGAAGGCTGAAGACTGTTAGTAAAAGCGGGAATACTGCACACTTTGAAGCCATGTTTGATTCAAAAATCTGCTGTTTCTCTGCCAAAGTGCGGCAATCGTGTTTTTCGGGTACCTTCAGCCTTCAGCCTAAACAGCTTCAGCCTAACTACGTGAGTAGTTACGGGTTATAAATATAAAAAGTGAGGGAAGATATTAAATGCAAAAGGTTCTTGTGAGCGATACCCTTGCCGGGGAGGGTGTGGAGATATTTGAGAATGCCCCTGGAATTGAAGTTGATGTTATGACAAATCTCACACCTGACGAACTTAAAGGCCTAATAAAAGATTATGATGGGATTGCCATAAGGAGCGCCACCAAGATTACAGGGGAGTTGATAGACAAAGCGGACAGGCTCAAGGTGATAGGAAGGGCAGGGATAGGTCTCGACAATGTCGATGTCACAGGGGCAAGCAAAAAGGGAATCGTGGTGATGAATACCCCGGGAGGCAATACCATTACCACAGCCGAGCACGCCATATCGCTTATGCTCTCACTCGCCAGGAAAATCCCCCAGGCCACGGCATCCATGAAAACGAAAAAGTGGGAAAAAAAGAGGTTTATGGGCACAGAGGTCTGTAACAAGACTCTCGGTGTTATAGGCATTGGGAAGATCGGATCCATCGTGGCTGATCGGGCGTTGGGCTTAAAAATGAATGTCATTGCCTATGATCCCTTTATATCCCCCGAGGTTGCGGAAAAGATGGGCATTGTGCTCGCAAGTATGGATGATCTTCTAAAAAACTCCGACTTTATTTCCGTTCACACACCTACAACGAAGGAAACAAAGGGGATGATCAATGCCGCCGCCTTCGCTAAAATGAAAGACGGAGTTTTCATTATCAATTGCGCAAGGGGTGGAATTGTAGACGAAAAAAGTCTCTACGATGCTCTCATTTCCGGAAAGGCTGCCGGCGCCGCTCTCGACGTCTTTGAAAAAGAACCCACCGCAAACTGGGATATGGTCTCCCTCGATAACGTCATCTGTACGCCGCATCTGGGCGCATCGACCGATGAGGCACAGAGAAACGTTGCAATAGCTATCGCGAGACAGATGGTTGATTATCTTACAGACGGAACAATAAAAAATGCCGTAAACTTTCCCTCTGTCAGCGCAGAGATACTCACCACAATGCAGCCATATTTGACACTTGCTGAAAGGCTGGGGAAATTCGAGGTCCAGCTCGTCTCCGGAGGCATAAAAGAGGTTGTTATAGAATACAGCGGTGAGATACTTGACTTTGATATAGCGCCTCTGACCACAGCGCTGCTGAAGGGATTCTTGACACCTATACTGGATGTGGATATCAACTACATAAATGCGCCGGTAATAGCAAAGGAACGGGGCATAAAGGTTATTGAATCAAAGAGCAGTGAGGTAAAGGATTTTACAAGCATGATCTCGCTTACGGTGAAAACCACAGAGAAGGAGAGTTTCGCCGCAGGAACGATCTTTGGCAAACAGGATGCCAGGATTGTGAGGATCGACAAATTTACACTTGAGGCGATCCCCGAGGGCAACATGCTTGTGATGTATAACTATGACAGGCCAAACGTTATAGGGAACATCGGCTCGATTCTTGGAAACAACAATGTAAATATCGCAAGGTTCCAGTTAAGCCGTGAACAGGTGGAGGGGCAGGCGCTCGTTGTCCTGAGTACAGACAGCGTAGTGCCTGAGAAAGTTATCAATAAGCTGAGAGATCTGCCCAATGTCATATCAGCAACCCAGTTAGAAGTGTAAATCAGCAGGAGACAAATCATGGCCAGTGTAGTTGTGATTGTTGGAACCCAGTGGGGAGATGAAGGCAAAGGCAAGGTTGTCGATCTATATGCGGAAGAGGCGGATATCATCGCAAGGTTTCAAGGGGGAAATAATGCGGGTCATACGCTTGTGGTGAACGGTGAACAGACCATCCTCCATGTGATACCCTCGGGGATACTTCATGACAATAAAACCTGTATTGTGGGGAACGGAGTGGTTGTTGATCCAAAAGTCCTCATAGAGGAGATTGACAGTCTGAAGCGCCGTGGGCTCTTTCCGGCGGACACAAAACTCTTCATCAGCGAGAATGCGCATATTATCATGCCTTATCATCGCAGGCTGGACAACGCCCGGGAATCCCGGAAAGGCAGCAAAAAAGTTGGGACTACCGGAAGGGGAATCGGTCCCTGCTATGAAGATAAGGTTGCGCGTGTGGGTATAAGGCTTTGCGACCTTATTGATGATGAGATATTCCGGGAGAAACTGAAGAGAAATGTGGAAGAGAAAAATTTCTTCCTAAGAGATTTTTTCAAGGAAGAACCGGTTGACGAGCAGGCAATCTACGATGAGTACAGGCAGTACGCCGATCGACTCAGGCCGTATGCGGCGGATACTTCAATAATTATAAACAGGGAGATAGAGAAAGGGAAAAAAATCCTCTTTGAGGGCGCCCAGGGATGCCATCTTGATATCGACCACGGCACATTCCCCTTCGTAACCTCTTCAAATACCGTAGCCGGTAATGCCTGTTGCGGTGCAGGTGTAGGACCGACAAAGATCGGTTCTGTGGTGGGAATATGCAAGGCATACACCACCAGAGTCGGCGGCGGGCCATTCGTTACAGAATTAACCGACGATATAGGAAAGAGGATACAGGAAGCCGGAAAGGAATTTGGCGCCACCACCGGCAGAAAACGCCGCTGCGGGTGGCTTGACATGGTTTTGGTCAGAAAGTCAATCAGGGTCTCCGGTGTTACCGGCTTAGCTATAACCAAACTCGATGTCCTGACCGGCATTGAGAAACTAAAGATCTGCGTCGGATATAAGATCGATGACAGAAAATTCACAGAATCAGTTCCCTCAAACCTAAAGACCCTGTCGCTGTGCCAGCCTGTTTATGAAGAGATTGAGGGGTGGGTAGAAGACATAAGCAATGCCCGAAAAATCGAGGAACTTCCCACAAATGCCAGAAGATACGTGGAAAGAATAGAAGAACTTGGCGGGATTAAAGTATTTCTCGTTTCAGTGGGAGCGGGCAGGGATGAGACTATCACTGTAAAAAATCCTTTTGGATAATTTTCAAAATCACAAAGGGAGGTTGTCCGAGAATGAGGATTTTTTTGCAAGGTCAAGGAAGGTGAAGATTTTAACCGCAGGAATACATTGAGTATTTTGAGGATTAAAATCTGAGCCTGACGCAGAGATTACGGAAAATAGCCATTCTCGGACGGCCTCCAAGGGGTTTCTTTTTGACCTCAATGGTGATAGTCTTGTAAAAAGTCAAAAATTACCATTTCCTGTCATTCCGGCGAAAACCGGAATTCAGTATTTTTAGGCAGTTGCGGACCCTCTGGGCTCCTCCCGGACTCGATCCGGGCTCTACCGGAGTGACGATTTTTTACGAAGTCATCAATGGTTATTTTCTGTCAATATCAATACCTTTGGATGTCAGTTATTTGTGGGCCGTTAGCTCAGCCCGGTAGAGCAGCGGATTTTTAATCCGTTGGTCAGGGGTTCAACTCCCCTACGGCCCACCATTGAAATCAAGAGGGTTACGGTGGCTGAACCGTAAATCTCTCGGTATAACTATCCCAAAAAACTGGACAGAGCAATAAGGTGCATGATAGCCTGCAAAGACATTGAGGAGACAGAACTTGACTATAACTTGGGGGACGTTATTGACTAATTAAACTTGCTATAATATGCATCGGCTTGGTTTGCGTGAAAAGTTAGATAAACGGATTTTGGGCAGTGTTGAAACAGCTTAGCAAGGAATCAGATCAAACGAGACAAGAACAGCTTGTATTTTTAATACAGCTGCTAAATGTCTCCATTTATTTGTTGTGTCATATACGTGGAGATAATCTAAACAGTATAGAAAGAGGCTTTTCACATAAACACGTACAGTACAATCAGCAACATCGTTCAGACAACTGCTCGCTTAATAAAAAAAGTTACAAAGGCGGCGAAAGAAGCGCCGCCTTTAACTAACAACTCATGCCCTAAAAATGGTGAACCCAGCGCAGGTTGAATCTGGTACCTTCAGGCCTGTTTTCCGCATTTGATTCAAAATAAAGATTACAGAAAAGATGGTCTTCCTTTGAAAAATGGTACACGGCACCGGGGCCGATCCCCAAAACCCGTTCTCTACCGCCGCCGTTAGGTACGTCATGCCCGTCGACCTCATTGGAAGTTAACTGTTTGAGATAGTAGCCGTTGATTCCTAAACGCAACTTCGGCAGCACCTGATATGCCATGGTAAAATTCGCATGCAGCGCCTGACCGGCCCGGGTATCATTCGCATTTCCGTATTGCCGGTTGGGATCATGATTTTTTGCATTCCAGAGATAATGAAAACGAATTGAAGTTGTCCATTTGGGGGTAATAAACAGAGTTGCTGATCAGTAAGGGTTAAAAGAAAAAAAATTACTTCCTGGGTTGAGCTCCTTGTCCTCATCATATTCCCCGGTGGGAAGCAGCATCTGGAGCTCAAGTCTGTGCATAAAAACAGGGCCGTTTTTGCCCATTACAGGATCCCACTGGAGAAATGGTCATATGAGAATATCTCCTATTCCACCGCTGTTATCCTCAGGAAATCCATAAAGATTACTGCTCACATCGTAATCCAGGTCAATATAGACGTATGGGATGATTACATTCATCCCCCATTTTCCGCCTAAAAAAAACCTCCTGATCCGATTGATAAATAAACTGTGTCACACTGATCCATACATCCAGATCTTCATCGGCAAAAGACGGCAAAAGGTCGTTGCCATCTTTATTTTTAAATTCGCTGGAAGTCCAGTACTGGAAGTATTGTGAAAGGTATAGGCCCGGACCGGCAGGCGGTCCGCCATCAAGGAAGGTTGTAAGTCCTAAATTCACAGCCGGCAGATCGTATGCCTGGGCGCTCTTAACACAAAACAGACCGGTAAAAATACTGCAAACAAGTAATATGGTGATTTTCAGTTTCACGCTCAACTCCCCTTTTATTTTTTGCTATTTTTCGCTTGTGCGATGAGCTCAACCAAGCTTAATATTTTAGGTTTCCGGGATTTTGTAAATGTTGTTTCCCATTCTTTCTGGGTAAGCGTCTCCCTTAAATACTTTTCCACCTGAAAATAGCTATGCCAGCAATTCAGTATTTTGAAACAGGGCAGCTTGCCGTTTTCATGCAGGCAGTATGAAAAAGATATCTGGTGGCCTAATCTGGGACAACGAATGTGGGAATGACAACCGAAAATTGACCACCTGTGCTAACCCAAAATTGACCACCCTGAGCAGTGGTTATAATTATGAATGATTAAGGAAAATCATCCAGACTTTCCTTATTGTCATCAGCAGGTGAAACGTAGGGAGCCCG
>JAUWQS010000129.1 GCA_030610915.1 Pseudomonadota bacterium
CCTACTATCCCCTGGGTGCGAAGACGCCTACCCTGTGTGGTGCAGGATGCAATGTTCTTCTGCCCCCACGTAGTAGGTCGGGCGTCTCGCCCGACGGAGTGACTTTTTGAGTGCGATTTCGCGTAAGTTACTTGGAAGTCCACGCAGTGTCATTCTGAGGAGCGGAGCGACGAAGAATCTCAATGATATCAGATTCTTCGCTATCGCTCAGAATGACAAAAGAGTGTTTTTCAGACTTTTTACGGGTTCATCAATATTTGACAGTCTCGTAAAAAGTCGGATTTCGTTAATGTGTCATTTCGACCAACGGGAGAAATCTTTAAACTCACGTATTTTCAGTGCCATAAGATTTCTCGCTCCGCTCGAAATGACAACTTTGGATAGTTTTCGTTCAGGCACTATTTAAACCTGTCTGCGTTCATCTGTGTGAATCTGTGGCTGAGTAGTTACCTTTTCTTTTTTGTTCTCATTTACAAATTCACCATGGCGTCATCAATGGTGCAAAAATGTCTGGTATATGCGAATAGCCGCAGGTCCCAGAATTACGACAAATAGAGAGGGAAAGATAAAAAGAATACAGGGGAATACTAACTTTACCGGCAGTTTTGCGGCTATCTCCTCCGCTTTTTGATACCTTTTTGTTCTAAAGGAATCGGAATAAACTCTCAGGGCCTGGGATACACTCGTGCCGAATCTGTCTGTCTGGACTAACAAAATCACAAGACTATTCAGGTCTTCAACGTCGGTCCGCGTGGCGAGGTTTCTAAGCGCATCCTGCCGCGACTTGCCCGCCCTTAATTCCATGTTCATAAGCTTGAGTTCATCACTCAATATCTTGTTGCTTAAGCTTATCTCATTCGCGACCCGGTTGAAGCCTGAATCCAGCCCCATGCCTGCCTCCACACAGACCACCAGAAGATCCAGAGCATCGGGAAGCCCTTCGATTATTTTCGTTCTCCTTCCGGCGATTTTTACGGATAACAGGATATCGGGCAAATAAAAACCAAGAAGCGCAAGGAGAACACAGACTGTCAGAGTAGCGGAGGCGCCAAATAATCGAAAGACAGTGATCCGGCCCGCAAGGAATAAAACAGGCAAACAAGTCATAAGAAAAGTTTTGATTCCCCAATAAAAAGCCGGAGCATTGGCCTGGTGCAGGCCCGCTTTTAGAAATCGAATCTTCATACGACTATAATCCGCGGATTCGACAGGAACCACATGTCTGCCAAGTGAATTTAAGAAGGCATGAATTAGCTTTTTAATCGGGCCTTCGCTTTTTGACGATTCAGTGTCCTCACCGGCTTCTCTGATCCTTTTCAGCAACTCAGCCTTTTTAGCGCGCCCGCGGAAATAGTTAAATATGCCTGTAAGAAGCAAAAATATCACTAAAAACATTAATCCCCAAATCAAGATTGGAACAGCTACCGCCGGAATTTCCATTTATCAACTCTCCGATTGTTATACTTTGATGATCTCGTAAAAAGTCTGTCATTCCCGCGTAGGCGGGAATCCATAGAAGGCTAAGTGGTTGAAAAGACTGGATTCCCGTTTTCACGGGAATGACAAAATTGTGTGTATTTTGCCTTTTTACGAGTTCATTATACTTTGATATTGATCACCTTTTTTATGACAATGATCCCTGCAATCATCATGCATAAAGCTATGCCGGCTATCATCCTTCCCGAGGGCTCATCGAACAATACGCTCAGGTAAGCGGGATTTGTGAAATAAAGAGCAATTAGAACAAAAAAAGGCAGGGCAACAAGGATGACAGCCGTTAATTTTCCCTCGGCAGACAAGACTCGAATCTTGCCCCGAAACTTGAATCTTTCACGAATAAGATGAGCTATGCTCTCTATGATTTCAGCAAGATTACCGCCTGATTCACGCTGCAAAATGACAGAAACGATGAAATATTTCAGGTCCGGGCAATCGATTCGTCCGGCAAGGTTTTTCAGCGCGTCAGTAACGCTAATGCCAAAGTTGATTTCATCCAGGGTCTTTTCAAATTCAGGGCCGAGAGGGTCGCCAAACTCATCGGCGGCCAGCTTGATGCCGCTTGTAAAAGCGTGTCCCGCCCTCAACGCGCGGCCAATCAATTCCAGACCTTCGGGCAACTGGCTCTCAAATTTTTCCATTCTTTTTTTCTTCTTCAAACGAAGATAAAAGAACGGGGCTCCGATCAATGCCGCGGCGATTATCGCGGAAGTGACAAATTTCCCCGTTATTATAAAAGAGATTAGATAGCCTGCCAGCGCCAGGATACCTTCAGTCAGAAGAAAACTGCCGATGGTATGTTTTACATTTGCCTGTTGCAGCAGCATATCGAGGGGTTGAATTCCGGGGACACGTAAAAGGATCTCATTAAGAAAAGGGATATCACTCAACCTTCTTTTTCGCAGAATGCTATCCGGCGCGGCCCCATTTTCTGTGGGCGCAAATGTCCTGAGTCTTTTCCGAACACTCCCTCGATTCGGGTTGCGCATAGTTCTGTACGCATAGAAAATCATCTCTATGACAAGCACCGAAATTACGAATATGGCTACACCGATCAGGAAGATGTTCATCTTGCTGCTCCTTGCAAATTACAAATTTGAGGACTTCGTAAAAAGCTCCACTATGCCGACCTGTCGGCATTATAATGGCAAGTAACTTGAATTAATTTGTCATTTCGAACGAATGTGAGAAATCTTAGATTTCTCGTCGTTTCACTCCTCGAAATGACAGACGTAAAAACCGCTTCTTTCCCTTTTTCCGTGTAAGTTACTTGGAAATCGAAATATGCACACTTTTGTCATTCCCGACCCCTCTTTTGTCATTCCCGACTTGATCGGGAATCCAGTCTTTTTCCTAACAGTCTTCAGCCTACAGTCTATTCACCTGAGTAGTTACCATTAAACTTCAAAAGAGTTGGCCGGGTCAAATAAATGTTGTGAAACTTTTATGCCGGCCGCCTCGAATCTCTCGGTAAACCTGGGACGGACACCATGGAATTTAAACTCTCCTTTTACGTTGCCTTTCCCATCTACCGACTTCCGGTCGAATGAAAAAATCTCTTGCAGTGTTATAATATTCCCCTCCATCCCTGTGATTTCCTGCAAGCTGGTAAGTTTTCTTGTCCCGTCGGTCAAGCGGGCCAACTGGACGACAATATCTATGGCAGAGCTGATATATCTCCTCACAAAATCGCCGGGCATGTCAAAGTTGGCCATGGCCACCATGCTTTCCAGCCTCATCAGACCATCACGAGGCGAATTGGCATGGACTGTCGTCAAGGATCCTTCGTGTCCGGTATTCATGGCCTGAAGCATATCGAACGCCTCCGGTCCGCGGACCTCCCCCAGAATAATACGGTCGGGACGCATTCTTAAGCTGTTTCTGACAAGGTCCCGCGGCGTGACCTGGCCTTTGCCCTCTATGTTTGGAGGTCTGGTTTCCAACCTGGCAAGATGCTTCTGTTTTAGTTGCAGTTCCGCGGCATCTTCAATAGTAACAATCCGCTCCTCCTCGGGAATAAACCGGGAAAGGACATTCAGCAGCGTGGTCTTTCCGCTGCCGGTGCCTCCGGAAATCAACACATTCAGTTTAGCTTTTACAATTCCTCTCAGTATCTCGCCGACTTCAGGGACTATTGTCTTAAAGTCAATCAAATCCTCTATCTCCAGGGGATCCACGGCAAAACGCCTGATAGACAGGATGGGGCCGTCCAGGGCCAGAGGCGGTATGATGGCATTGACCCTCGAGCCATCGGCAAGCCTGGCGTCCACCATGGGGGAGGACTCATCGATGCGCCGTCCCACGGCGGAAACAATCTTATCGATGATTCTCATCAAATGAGCATCGTCTTTGAACCTCGCGTCGGTCAGTTCCAGTTTGCCGAACCGCTCGACATAAATTTGACTGTACGTAACGGCCAGAACATCAGAGATTGTGGGGTCCTGAAGGAAAGGTTCCAGGGGACCGAGTCCATGTATTTCATCGTAAATTTCCGCAAAAAGTCTCTCTTTTTCAATTAAATTGAGAGGAAAACCATTTTCTTCCCGCTTTAATATTCCTTCTACAAGAACCCTGAGCTCTGACTTAAGGACCTCGCTGTCGAGAGTTTCTATGAGGGAAAGATCAATAAGATCCAACAAGCGATCGTGAATCCTGGTCTTTAATTCGAAATATTCCTCCGGAATATACCTTCCCGCTTCCGTTGATTGAGACTTTTCAAGCCCATTCTTCTTATTCACGATTGGTTCCTTTATTATTCGCTTCCGCTCATGATCTTGCGATTTGCTATCGCACATCATAAAGGATATTTTTATTTAAAGAAATATTTTACTCTGCGCCCTTTGCGGCTCTGCGGTGAAATCCTTTTTCGTTCCACTCCCTCCATTCGTGCCTTTGCGGAACAGCGGACTAACTGCCGCGTTTCAGAAAGCCCCACCGTTTCTTTTCCTTCTTCTTTTCCTGCTCCTCTTCTTCATGCACCAGGGAGTAAGCCATATCTCTGAAATTCGAGGCTATCGGTGATTTCGCCGTTATCTCGGAGAGGGTCTTCCCCTGGTTTATAGCAGACATTGTCGTTTTATAGTCATTGGGTATGGCCCAGAATATCTTTTGCTTAACGGCGTTTTCCGCGTCATTCAAAGAAATATCCGAATCTTTTAAATACCGGTTGATTACGACCCTGATATTCTCTTTCGGCAGGTGTCCTGAATCATTTAAGGACTTCAGGAGCTTGCTGGTGTTAGACATGCATGTCAGACTCAAGAGGGATACAAGCAGAAGGTTGTTTGACATTTCAACAGCTTTTAAAGAGCTTTCATTTATGGATTGTCCCCCATCGATAACCACAAAATCAAACATCCTTTGCATCAGACCAATAAGATGCCCTATGGTCTCCGGAGTCGCCGCGGGGTAGCCATTCAAATACGCCGGGGATGGCAGGACATGAACTCCTGAAGAGTGTTTTGACAGAATGCTCATTAAAAAAGTAGGATCCAGGCGGTCGATATTTTTGATTATTTCACCCCAGTTATAGTTCGGCTTGACCCCTAAAAAGAGAGGTATATCCCCGAACAGCATATTCATGTCCACCAGCGCCACCGAGGGATTTCCCTTAGTCTGAGACAGACTCACAGCGAGATTGACAGCAACCGTTGTTGTCCCTATTCCACCCTTGCTTCCCATAACATCGATGATCCGGCCATGCCGGGGGCCATCCTTATATTTCGCTCTCTCTTTTCTCTCCCTGAATCTCTCCAGCGCCTGTTTTGCCTCTTCCTCTTTTAACGGCTGGGACAGAAACTCTTTTACTCCGGTTCTCATAGCCTCCATCAGCACGGCGGGATCGGCATTCTCTGATGTCATGAAAACTTCACCAACGGCATCCGCGTTCAACAGGGACCGGATAAGCTCAAATGTATTTCCGGCATCATCCCCCGACTCGAATATTAAAAGGTCAGGCCGGCGGGTATCCTCGTCTCTTTGAACCCGAAACCCTTCAACCGATTGAACAACCGCTTCCAGGTTCTTTTTTAACTCTAAGTTGTTCAACTCTATTTTTACTGAGTGCATATCGTTAACCATGT
>JAUWQS010000430.1 GCA_030610915.1 Pseudomonadota bacterium
TTATTCTCTTCAGTTCATCTGTAACCGTTTCAGGGTCGCCGCCTTTGACTAAATATGGTTTGCCGATATGCACGGATGCCGCTCCCCGCTTCGGAAATGACGCATCAGGCGGCAATATATCGAATGTGCCCCTCAGCCGAAGAGGAACAACCGGAACTCTGATGCCGAGAGCGAGATGACCTATCCCCTCCATGAAGCGTCCAGTCTCGCCTGTTTTTGTCCTGCGCCCTTCGGGGAATATCAAGGGGCAATAGTTCTTTTCAATGAGTCTTCCAGTATAGGCAAAGCTTTTGCGAAATGAAGCCGGGGTGAAAGGGTAAACATGTACAAATATTACCAGGGCCATGTATCCCACGAATTGGAACAGACGTGAACAGGAATGATCTCCACTTGGGAAAAAGTATTCTCTAAACAGATCTGTTCCCATCGCCGGAGAAAGACAGCAGCGAAAACGATGTGGAAGGACCCTCAGGATCAAAGGGGTGTCCACATGGCTGCTGTGATTGGCGATAAATATCACCGGTGGATTCAACCCCTGAAGGTTTTCGATGCCTTTCACTTTATGCCGGCAGAAGATTCTCAGAAACGGAAAAAGAATAATATGCCAGGAAGCAAAGCGCAGGAGGGTAAACACGGGATAATTCCCAAAATGGGGCATCGATATCTCTTTTTCTCGCACTTCTTTTCCGGAAAGGATGTCTTCCAGGTCTTTTATCGAGGTTTCCTCACTCAGAAGGGAGTCCTGGATTGAAATATGATAATCATTCTCCAGGCTCAGGGCGAGTTCCATTCTATCAAGCGATGAGAGACCCAGATCGAGACCCAGTTTCAGAGAAGGACTGAGAGCGCCAACGTCCACATTGGATAACCCCGAGATAGCGCCGGCAAGGGCATTCTTTACCGGAGGATGTGTTTCTGCTTTCAAGGACATAATCCTTCCGGCAACCTCCCTTTTCTTGATTTTTAATGATGGCGTGCGGGGGAAATCAGGCTCAGGCCATATGTAAAACTGTTTAATCCTCTTTGGGGGAGGGAGGGTTGCGTTTGCATTACGAATAATCTCCTCTCCCGAATCAATTCCCTGTCTGAGAAGAAGCGCCGCCAAGATCTCTTCTCTGCCGGCTCTTTCCACTCCGATCACAGCGCTGTCCTTTACGCCTGGCATGGAGTTCAACACCCTCTCGATCTCTTCAGGGTAAATATTGAGGCCATCTGAACCAACTATTCTATCTTTTTTTCTGCCCAGAAACCACAGGCTCCCATCCTCTTCAATGCTGCCTATATCTCCGGTACGGAGCCATCCCTCTCTGAACGCCTTTTCCGTGCTGTCCCGATCTTCAAAGTAACCATCGGTTACGTTTGCTCCCCTCACCAGTATCTCTCCATCATCGGCAATCCTGATCTGCTGGTTGCCCACGGCCTTTCCCACAGAACCCGGCTTATCCCTGAGCGGATCAAAAATGGTCACTATGGGCGACGTCTCCGTCAGGCCATAGCCCTGGTACACGGCAAAAGAGAGTCTCCTGTAAAATTCATGCACTTCAGGATCGAGCCTGGCGCCCCCAACGGCCATGGCCAGAAACCTTAAACCCATTCTGCGGTGAATGCCGAAAAACCAGAGAAACCGTAAGATGAAATGCCGGTCCGCCAAGCGTTCATACTTTTTCCAGAAAGACATTCTCTTGCCACGACGATGGATATCATTAATTATATGCACCCTGATTATTTCCAGAATTCTCGGCACGGCTACGGCTATGTTGATTTTATCTCTTTTGATTGTCTCCAGGATGAATGAAGGGGAAAGCTTTTTGGGGAATATTACCGATCCCTTGACCATCAGCGGCACAAATATCTCCGCCATCTGTCCATAAAGGTGACTGAGGGGCAGGAGCGCCAGGAAATTTATATTCCTCAGCGCCCGTATGACCGGACGCACTCTGTTTATAGCCTCTAAAATCGGAGGAAAGAGAGAAGTAATGTTGCCATGCCGTATCATCACACCTTTCGGTTCGGCAGTGGTGCCTGAAGTGAACACAATTTCTGCCAGATCAGACTCATATACCGGTAAATTATCGAATGGTTTGACAGGATAACCATCAAGTCTTTCCTCCAGGGTTTCCAGATCGACAAAAGGAGTATCACCTGAAACTTTCCCGTTATTGTTTGAAGATACAACAAGCCTTGCCCGCACTTTTTTGATGATCAGTAACGCCGTATCTCGTGTGATCGTGCCATCCAGCGGCACCAGGACAGCTCCGCGGTTCAGGACACCGAGAAAAGCGACCAGGAGAGGAAGGGTGTTATCTCCCCAGATAACGACCCTGTCTCCCCTGCCTATACCGTGATCTTCCAA
>JAUWQS010000154.1 GCA_030610915.1 Pseudomonadota bacterium
CCTGCTACACGCTCCTGACTTTTATCTGTTTAAAGATGGAGCTGCATTGGAGATCAAACCCTATAGGAAAAGTGCGTAACAACCTGCCATTCTTTAAAGAATCGGCCTTTAATAAATTTACACAATTAACTTGACACTACCTCTGTTCCTCTATTCTTTTTTGTAGAGCAAATTATCCGGGGTAATGCCTGGCAAAAATCCTCCTGGACTTTCGATTTCAAATGCTTCTGGTGAGGTTAAAAGCTGTGAATAGCGGTCGATTTAAAAGAAATTAAGATCTCAACGCCTTCCTGGATTTCCAATTCGAAGAGGGATTTTTTGGTGATCAGTGATTTGAAGGTTACTTCTTCTGTCCTGATGTGTACCTCATAATAGAATCCTCTGTCAAATATTACTGAAACAGTTCCTTTGAATGAATTCCTCATGCTTGAGATGAATGGCTCTTTGCTGAGTACGATGTCCTCCGGTCTTATGGCTATGTATCCGTGGCTGTTGGCAGGAATCCTGCCAAGTTCGATTTTCAGATTATTTATAATAGCCCTCGAACCACTGAACCTTGCAGGGAAAAGATTCTTCATTCCAACGAAATCCGCCACAAATTTAGAGATCGGTCTTTGAAATATATCTTCAATGCTGCCTGTCTGCGCTATTCTTCCTTCATTCATCACGGCAACCCGATTTGCCAGAGAAAGGGCATCCACAAAATCATGGGTCACCATCAGAAAGGTGACCCTGGAAGCCCGGTGAAGTCTCTTCAGTCCACTGCGAATCTCTTCTTTGAAACGAGGATCCAGGGCGGAGAGTGGTTCATCGAGGAGAAGCACCCGGGGATTGATCATCAGCGCCCTCGCCAGCGCTACACGCTGCAGTTCACCGCCGCTCAAGTTCTCAGGGAAGCGCTGCTCAATGTATTCAATGTCGAGATCGTGAAGGAGGCGATCCAGTCTTTCCTTTGCCTCTTTTCTGTCAACTTTGTGAAAACGAAGGCCGTATTTAATGTTTTCGATGACGGTGAGATGTGGGAAGAGTGCGTAGTCCTGATAGACAATGCTGACCCCCCGCTTTTCAGGCGGCAGCCTGGTGACATCATTCCCTTCTATAATTATTCGTCCGCTTTTCACAGGGACGAGACCGACCAAAGCCTCCAGAAGGACTGTCTTGCCTGCCCCGGTGGGACCCATCAAGACAAAAAATCCCCCTTCTTCTATGGAAAGATTGATATCATGGAGGTTAAATCCCGGCAGGCTTATGTTAAGACTTTCTGTCTTTATCATGTTTCTTTCTTCCGGGGCGAAGTCAGGATACGCAGGCTCAGAAAGAGTATAAGGCAGATAGAAACCAGCCATACCGCAACCGGCTGGGAATATTTCAGTCCATAAGCCTCAAAACGTTCATAGATCATAACCGGCGCTATCATGGGATGGTAGGCAACTATCACGACCGCCCCGAATTCACTGATCGCCCTGGCGGAGCACATTATTATACCGACAAGCATGCTGCGCCAGGCAAGTGGAAATGTGATTCGGCAGAACGTGCTGAACATAGATGCCCCCAGGCTCCGGGATACTTTTTCCAGCCTGGGGGAGATGCCTTCAAAACCTTCTTTAACCGCATTTATATAAAAGGGCATACCCACAAAGGTCAGAACAATAACGATCCCGGTTACACTTCCCATGATGCGTATGCCAAGCTCACTGAAGATCTGTCCGAGCCAGTAATTTCTCCCGGCAATACTGAGGATAGCGATTCCCACCACGGGGTGTGGAATAACGATCGGCAGGTCAATAATGCTTTCCACCAGTCTTTTGCCCGCGAAGTCCGTTCGGGCCAGCAGATACGCAAGGGGTGTTCCAAAGACAAAGGAAATAAGGGCGGCCAGTCCCGCGGTATAGATGCTCAACCAGATCGACCGGAGTACATCTTTGTCCCTGATTGTCTCCCTGAGCATCGAAAGTGAGGGCGCTGTTATCATCTCTATCAGCGGAAGGAGAATAAAAGCCATAATCACAAGACCGCATGAGATGGTAATCCAGAAAAACGGTTCTTTTTTTGTCATTCAACAATTTCCTTACCGAACAGCCTCGCCCTGTGGGCGCTATACCTTACAATTATGAAGGGTGGCATATATTTCTATATGCCACCCTTCATTATCGAGTATAAAATCCGATCCTGCATCTTCTCTAATGCAGTGTAATGCTTCAGGGTTGCGATATGTGCGGCTGAAGCCATGCGCTACTCTTTTACTTCGACCAGTCCTTGCAGCCCTTCAGGAAGTTGTGTCCTCATCTCTTCAGTAGGCACCCTGCAGGGGATAAATGGGGGCTGTCCCATCTCTTTAAGGATCCTAAGTCCACCACTTGGCTCCAAAAGATACTCAAGAAAGGCGATCGCAGCCTTCCTGTTAGGCGCATCTTTTATCAGGGTAACTCCATAGGTGCAGGATTTCCCCTTCTTCTTTATGGTTGTTCCCGGTCTCTTGCCGGTGAGCTCTACCTCCGCCTGCTTGTAGAATTTGTCATACTTATAATTTCCGAGGTTGATATGATCCGGGAGTTCCACAAATCTGAGGCCGTGCTGAACCGCCACCGACCTGTATTCCCAGGCATAATCCATATTTCCGGTCTGCAGGAGGGCAACCAGTTCCACCGATTTGGGCCTGATATTTTCCACTGGCCGGTTAGCGATCAAACGCCGGTACAGTCCAGGTATCTTATAGTATTTCTCTGCTAATTGAAGACCCATCAAGGATCGGTAACCGCATGGGTCTGCGTTTGGATCGGAGTGTCCCCATACGACACCCTTCTTTTGAAGAATCTTATGCCAGTTGTCGGCATTAATTTCCCCGGCATATCTGCTTTTGTCCGTATAACAGAGGACGAGCCGGTTGGTGGCAAATCTGATATTCCAGTTCGCATATTCAGGGATGAGCATCCCATCAATAACGGTGAAATCGGCGGAGGCCATGATATCGCAGGTTTTTTTGAGTTCGGTGATCTTCCTCGCACACCTGCGGCTTCCCGCCGCCTCCCTGATAATGTCAACACCGGTGTGTTTGGCCTCAAATGCCTTCTCCATCTCGGCAAAGGGGATGGTCAGACTCCCTGCATGGAAGATGATTACCTTGCCGGCCGGCTGATTCTCTCCGGCGCTTCCCATCGTCCATCCCGCCTGGGGATAGATCAGCAGGCCCGCCATAAAAAACGCAAAAAACAGGGTAATTATTGAAATCCGCTCTCTTTCCCTCATTTCATAACCTCCTTGGTTTTATAAAGTTTTGGTTTAAATGCCCAGGTTCACGTTTACATTAAATGAACATCGGATGCCTTAAAGGTAAGATAGGCCGACATTCCCTCTCTTAACTCCATATCATCCAATGATCGCCTTGTTATTATGGCGGAAATGGGAATGCCGCAATCAGCCACTATCTTAATTGTGGCGCCCTTATCGATAATAGCCACTATCTTTCCATTGAATGAATTTCTGGCGCTTGACTCTATTTTATTTCTTGAAATCAAGATATCCTCCGGCCTGATAGAGACGGTGCAATCTCCCGATTTACAAGCAGTAGAGACAATCGCTGACCCGTCGATATCAATATCGGAGATACCATTATTGATAGTAGAGTTGCCCTTGAACAGGTTTTCAACACCTACAAAATTGGCAACGAATTCGCAGTTAGGTCTCCTGAATACATCGTCCGGCCTGCCCACCTGAATGATCTTTCCATCATTCATCACCGCCACGGAGTCTCCAAGGGAAAATACCTCTTCAAAGCTGTGCGTTACATGAATTATAGTAATCCCGGTAACTGAGTGGATCTTTTTTAACTCGTGCCGCAGATCTTCCCTTGTTTGTGTATCCAGGGCCGATAAAGGTTCATCTAAAAGCAGAGCATTAGGTTCCGTCACCACTGCCCGCGCTATGGCAATTCTCTGCTTTTCGCCTCCACTCAAGGTGCCGGGGAAGCGATGAAACAGATGACGGATATTCAGCATTCGTGAGATATCCTCTATTTTCTCTTTGATCTCTTCTATTGGAATCTTCTTTAGCTTCAGGCCAAAGGCAATATTCTTTTCTACTGTCAGATGGGGGAAGAGCATATAATCCTGATAGACCATGCTGATATTTCTCCTTCTTGGAGGGATATCTGTAATATCTCTTCCATCCATCAGGATTTTGCCGCTATCAGGGTTATAAATGCCGGCTATTGCCTCCAGGAGAATGGTCTTCCCTGCCCCGGTGGGCCCCAATATCATGAAGTATTCACCTGTTCCTATATCGAGAGTGACATCCTTTAAAAAGAATTCACCCAGGTTCTTGGATATATTCTCAATTTTTATCATTCCTAAAATACCCTGGCAAAGCCCCCATACCTCTCAAAAATGAAGAGAGATCCAAGGGATATTACTATCAGGATGGTTGCAGCAGCAATGGCCAGGTTGAGCTCTCCGCATGACATATTCAGATAAAGTGAGATGGGAAGCGTCTCGGTCTTCATTCTTGTTGCCCCCGCTAACATTAACGCAGCCCCGAACTCGCCTATCCCTTTCGACCACGTTATAATAGATCCGGCCAGGAGCCCGTTTTTTGCCAGAGGAAGCGTTACGTGCCAGAATGCCTGTGTATCGGTACAGCCCAGTGTCTGAGCTACGTGTTCATATCTTGGATTTATGCCCTGAAATGTTCCCCGAAGTATCCTGAACATAAAGGGGACATTTACAAAGAACTGGGCGATTACAATCCCAAGCGGTGTAAAGACAAAGACAAGTCCGGCTTCCGCAAGCGCTTTCCCAAATGATGTTGTGCCGAACAGTATCAACAGGCCAACTCCGGCGACGAGGGGCGGTAATGCCAGCGGGGCATCCAGTATGGTGTTGATCAGGCTCTTTCCAAAGAAATCGTATCTGGCGAGTGCGTATTCCGTTGGTATCGATATGATAATACACAAAATAGTCGATATAAGAGAGGTTATCAGGCTTAGTTCTATCGCAAACCGTATCTCTCTGGAACAAACGCTTGTGATCAGCGCCGGAAGCGTAGTGTGAGTGACGACACATATAATCTGCACCAGGATAAAAAGGGCGAGAAGCAGGCTGAAGAATATAGAAATAATCTTGATTTTTGAAACATTTCCTCTATTTGACATCGTGTTTACCTTCGCCTCCTACTCGCTTCTGTGTTTTCCAGGTTTGCCTC
>JAUWQS010000309.1 GCA_030610915.1 Pseudomonadota bacterium
AATGCTCGATACCTTTGAAGCGCAGGCCATTGCCTATGATCGAAAAGCCTTAATACCCATTCAATAGCCTGCCAGTCCCTGTTTATTTTACCCATAAGCGCACTATGACCAGTATATGGATATCTATCCAATGCCTTCATATCTTTTACGATCCCGGCACGAATCGGATTCAAGTGAATGTATCGTACAAGCTCCAAAAGATAGGTGTCTTCCTGACACAAAATTGATTTATATCGATTTTGGAAAAGATGCCCGCTCCGGCGGTGACGCCTGTTATGGAAAACAGCATATCCGGTCAACAGCCGACGCATTACCGTAGCAATCGGCACATCACCTGTCCTTAACAGCAGATGAAAATGATTCGGAATAAGTGACCAGGCAAAACAAAGCGTACTGCTCTCCTTAAGAATACCACTCAGTCGATCCAAAAAGTTGTTTCGATCAGTGTCGTCCCTGAAAATCTTAGAACGTTCGATTCCCCGGGCGATAATGTGATGCAGAGCCCCAGGTGCATCTATCCTCGACTTCCTTGCCATAATAAACACTTATCACAACAACATTCCCTTGTAAACTGGAAAACTAAAGGGCGTCCCCCAAACATCTCTAAAGGGCGTCCCCCAAACATCTCCCCCAAACATCCACCTTCATGATTTGCCGACTTTCTCTAATATCTCGCGACCGCCTCTCGACAATATCTTTCCGGCTAACATCTTTCCCAATTCCTCAAAGTCTCCGTCACTTCCCCTTACTTGATCTGCTATAACAGTCTTCCCGTCAGGGCTTCCCACAAGGCCTCTTAAAGTCAATTCATCCCCACGCTTTTTCCCATAGGCCGCTATCGGCAACTGGCACCCGCCGCCCAGCCCTTTCAAAAAGGCCCTCTCGGCCATAATCTCCATCGAGAATGAGCTGTCATTCAGAAAGGAGACAATATCTTTTATCTCGCTGTCATCCTTTCGGTACTCAATGCCAAGCGCCCCCTGTCCGGCGGAAGGCATCATCACCTCCACAGGTATGTACTGGGAGACACGCTCCTCCCATGCCATCCGCCTCATGCCGGCCGCCGCAACTATGATACCGTCAAGTTCATCCGTTTTCAGCTTTCTTATCCTCGTGTTCAGATTGCCCCGGATAGAAACAATTTCAATGTCCGGCATCAGATTACGAAGCTGGAACCCCCTTCTCAGAGAGCCTGTGCCTATCCGCGCATTTTCAGGCAAATCGTCTATTTTTTTATTTTCCCTCGATATCAGAGCATCCCTGGGATCTTCCCTCTCGGTTATGACCCCTATCGTAAGCTCCTCCGGCAGTTCCACGGGAACATCCTTCATACTGTGAACCGCAATATCAATTGATTTGTTCAGGAGCACTTCCTCTATCTCCTTGACAAAGACACCCTTGCCGCCGATCATGGAGAGAGAGACATCCTGTATCCTGTCTCCCCTTGTCTTGATCACGCTGATTTCAGCAATCATCCCGGGGTATTTCTCTTCCAGCCTGTCACGTGCCCAGCGTGCCTGCATCAGCGCCAGGTCACTTCCCCTGGTGCCTATTCTTAGAATTTTTTTAATATATCACCTCTTTGTATAGGTTGTTTAGGCTGAAGGCTGAAGGCTATTAGGAAAAAACCTTCTGCCTTCTGCCTTCTACCTTCAGCCTAATAGCCTAACAACTCATTCATCATCCAGCCTGAATATTTTTCTGACAACCGCCACGTAAGGGGTTGCGCCGTTGTTACGGGTCTCATCTTTAAGGCCTGTCATTGGATAATGGAGTATCTTGTTCGTTATTGAAGAAATCAGTATGCCTATGTTCTCCATTTCTTCTTTACTAAGATTTTTCATCCAGGAAGATGATTTCTTCAGTTCACCCTCAACGATCTTTTTCACCTTCTCTTGAAGAGATACGATGGTCGGCACCACCTCCAGCGTCCTTTGCCAGTCTGAGAATTTAAGAGCCTCCTCGTCGATAATCGCCTCCGCTTTTTTTGCCTCCTTCATTCTGCCATTCAGGTTTTCGCCGACAATCTCCCGGAGGTTGTCGATATTGTAAAGATATACATTATCGATCATACCGACATCAGGGTCGATATCTCTTGGCACCGCTATATCAATCAGGAACATCAACCTGTTCTCACGCCTGTGCAGCGCCCTGGCAATCACCTCTTTTTTGATTATATAACCGGGTGCATCGGTGGAACTGATTACAATGTCCACTTTGTGAAGTTTTTCTTCGAGAAGATCAAAGTCTATCGGTGTTCCGTGAAAATCATCGGCCAGTCTTACTGCCCGGCTATAAGTTCTGTTGGTGACAATGATCCTTGAAACTCCGCTGCTTATCAGATGTTTCGCCGCTAACTCCGACATCTCACCGGCGCCTACAAGGAGAACGGTCTTCCCATGCAGGTTGCCAAATATCTTCTTCGCTAATTCCACCGCTGCGAAACTCACGGAAACTGCATTGTCGGCAATACCGGTCTCTGTCCTTACCCTTTTTGCAACCATAAAGGCATGGTGAAGCAATCTGTTCAGTATAACACCTGACGAGTTATGCTCCGTACACCAGCGGTAAGCATCCTTGACCTGTCCCAGTATCTGTGGTTCACCCATGACCATGGAGTCGATACTCGAGGTCACCCGGAAAACATGTCTCACCGCCTCATCGCCATGATGGATGTAAAGGCATTTTTCCAGTTCCTCTGAAGATAGATTGCCGCGGGAAAAGATGACAGATTTTAGATTTTCTGTGGCAGAATAAATGTCTTCCACATTTGCAAGCACTTCCACCCGGTTACAGGTTGAGAGAAACATGCCTTCCCGTACTTGTGGAATTTCCATAATCCCTGTCAAAGGACTGTCACGATCATCGCAATTGATGGAAAGTCTTTCTCTTATTTCCACGGGGGCTGTTCTATGGTTCATTCCTATCAATATTATGTTCATTTCTTCATAAAATAAACTTGTGTGAAGTTGTTAAGAGCGCATTCACCACGACAAAGGCTAAAAGCAGGAACAGAAATACAGCAATGGAAAAGAAAGCGATTTTTCTTCCCTTCCATCCAATAGCGAGTCTTTGATGTAATAGAACCGCATAGAATATCCATGCAATCAAAGTCCATATCTGTTTTGGATCCCACTGCCAGTGGCTGCCCCAGACTGTCCTCGCCCAGATTGATCCCGCAATAACACCCAGTGTGAGCATGGGAAATCCCCAGAGAAGACAGATGTGATTTATCCTGTCCAGATCCCGCAGA
>JAUWQS010000199.1 GCA_030610915.1 Pseudomonadota bacterium
TATATGGTTCTGGGGTATCAAATAGGAGTCAATGAGTCCCCTTCTATGAAAGAATTTTACAGCCGTTTATTCAGTTTAATTTGGATACCTGGCCTCTGCCGGGCATCCAAATAAGCAGGCTAACTTGTTCAGAAATATTTATGGGATAACGGCAGGTCTCCTGCGTGGGAATGCATACCAGACAAGCAACGAGTAACCAGCAACAAGCAAAGGCTTCGGCGTGAGCTCAGCCGAACGGTAATCCCCCTATTTATTGAGCTGATATTTTATAGGCAATATTAAGTTCAATTGACACCGATTTCAGTTTTTTGTCGGATGTCCACAATGGTATTTCTGACAAACACGCTGAGGCCAGGAGGTGTATATCAACAAAACCGATTCCTTTGCCCATCAATCTATTTTGTTCGATAAAATAAAGGAATTCATCCGGATCTATTATTGGGGCCATTGGAAGGGTCTGAATCAACGACAGGAATTCATTCCGATTCTTGATGTTGCCACAGGCCAATTCTCCAATTATGAAGGGGTGGCATACTGCATTTGCATTTAGAAGCAGTTCTTCAAGGTGGGGGATGCCTTCACGTAAATGGTTAACCCAAACAGAAGTGTCAACGATAACCATGGCCGCTATATCGATGGCCTGCGTCGAGGAATCGGCAGGAGATCTTTTTCTGTTCCACCCAGTTTTGCAAGTCTTTTACTGCTCTCGCGGGCAATCAGAGCTTCCAGGCCGAGTCGCACCAAAGCCGTCTTTTCCTTGACACCCGTCAAGCATGATGCCTTATCCAATATCTCGTCATCTATGTTTAGTGTTGTTCTCATATGTATTGATATGCATTATTTATACATAAATGTCAATTGGGAAATTTTTTAATAAGTCGAATAAAAAAAACAAACACCCAATACCCGAACAGTAAGCAACTGTTTCCGTTTCTTCATCTTTCCCCATTCAACCTTCGATGTTGGATGTTGGATGTTGGATGTTCATTTCCTCTTCCCACACAAAGTTTTTTATATTCTTATCATCCCTGCTGAATTCTATCCCGACAAGATAGATATTCTTTCCTTTCTGCCGATACTTTTCAGAATATTTTTTTCTTTTTATCTGTTCGAGGGCGGTCCCTTTTGTTTTATCAACCTCGATCACCTTGAACTCAATGATATAAATTTTATTGCCACATTTTATTGTCAAGTCGATTCTTCCCTTGTTTGTGGTGTCTTCAGCAGTTACATCAAGACCTGTTGCGGTAAAATATGCGTAAAAAATTGACGCATAATATCCTTCGTACTCTGATATTCTGTTCTTTCTATACCAGTCATGCGGGATCGAGGCGAAAAAGGAATGAAAATTTTCATTTACATCTTCAAGATCACCTGCGGCAAGGGCTTTTCGAATATTAATCTGGGTCTTTGTTCTATGGGAGATGGGAACCTGGCTGAGAGATTTAAGGATATACCTGTTCAGGCTTTTTTTAACTTCAAGATTAGGGTATGAGAGAGTGTAAACATATTCGGAATCGAGTTCAGACCGGTTTTTTATGGTGACATAGCCTGTCTGAAAAAGAACTGTCTCAAGGGATAGATTGTCGATCTCAAAACTGCCTAAGATTTCATCGCCTGCATTAAAAGACTCAAACTCAGGGACATAATATTTCCTGTCCTGAATAAGTTTTATCAAAAAAGAAGGGGTGCCGGTCTCAAACCAGTAGTTTCGGAATTCACCTGTGTCAAGATAAAGCAGAACATCGAATGGATTGTAAACAGGTTCACCAAGAAAATTATAACCATTATACCACTCTTTTATTGCATTCATATCAGAGCGTTTAAGAGGTTCTTTAAATACGCGTTCAAGCTCGTCCTGGGTATAACCGCAAATTGCTGAATAACGGCCGTCAAGGCTGATATCCTTTAGGTTGTTCAGACCGCTGAAAATACTCACCCTGCTGAACCTGGAGACCCCTGTGATGAATACAAATCGGAGACAACTGTCCAGATCCTTGATTACAGAATAAAAATTCTTCAGTCCTTCTCTGATCTCGATAGCCGATTCAGGTTTATCGATGTTGTCAAGGATGGGTTTGTCGTATTCATCTATCAGGATTACAACTTGCCGGCTGTATTTCTCAGATATTTTTCTGACAAGCTCATCGAACCGGTCACTTATGTTTTTTTCTTTTAACTGAACCTTATATTCCTCTGCAAATCGTGAAAGAAGATAATTAAAACGCGAATTCAGGCTGTCAATATCCTTGAAGATGCCGGCTCCGAAACTGATATGCAGCACGGGCAGTTGTTCATCCCAGTTCCAGTTGTCATCGAGAAACAGGCCTTTAAAGTATTCTTTCCTGCCTGCAAAGGCCTGGTGCAATGTGTCTAAGAAAAGGCTTTTCCCGAATCTTCTGGGACGGGAAAGAAAATAATATTTTCCGGATTCAGATAATTTTTCAACAAAATGTGTTTTATCCACATAATAGTAGTCATCCGACCTGATCACCTCAAAACTCTGGATTCCAATGGGATATTTTTTCATTGATTGTTCTCCTTTGTTTTGTTGAAGGCTGAAATACTCTGATGACCTTCGGTCTTCAGTAATTGCGGCCTGTTCAGGAAACAGGCCGGGCCGAAAACCACGGACCGTTCGGGGCATTGGCCACTGCAATCATTCCCACGCGGGAGCGTGGGAATGAGTTAAAAATTTTCGGTGGATTCGCTTCGCTTAATCAACCCTGCAAATTCGCAAATCGTAGGGTGGATTAAGGAGCGTAAGCGACGAATCCACAAAAGCAACTAACGGACTAATAATAATTTGTTTGGCTGTGCGACGCAAGATTTAATATTATTTTTGACAAATGAACATGAACTGTTATAAAAGTTTGTCGCCTGTCTGAAATTCTGGGATTCGAAGGTGTATTTGAGTATGAAAAAAATATATGTCGGGCTGATCGGTTTCGGCACCGTCGGGGCAGGAGTTGTTAAGCTGCTCCGGAATAATGCCCATCTGTTGAAAGAGCGTCTGGGCGCCAGGCTTGTCCTTAAAAAAATAGTTGATCTTGATATTACAACCCCGAGGGACGTATCGGTTGAAAGGGATATGCTCACACAGGATGTCGGAGAAGTCCTGAACGATCCTGAAATATCTATCGTTATAGAACTTATGGGAGGATATGAACCCGCAAAGTCCTTTATATTAAAGGCTATGCATAACAAGAAGCATGTAGTCACCGCAAACAAGGCGCTGCTGGCAACCTATGGGGATGAAATATTCAAGACTGCTGAGGAAGAAGGGGTGGACATAGGCTTTGAGGCAAGTGTAGGAGGCGCTATTCCCGTAATCAAGACACTGAAGGAAAGCCTTATAGCCGATAGGATTGAATCCATTTTCGGGATTATGAACGGGACATCCAATTACATACTCACAAAGATGACGGATGAAGGGACTAATTTTACCGATGTCCTTAAAGAGGCGCAGGATATGGGATATGCCGAGGCCGATCCAACTTTCGATGTCGACGGAATTGACACTGCCCACAAGTTAGCGATTACACTGTCCCTTTCTTACGGGGGGCGGGTGAAACTTGATGATATCTACATGGAAGGAATTTCCGGGATAGATCAGAAAGATATAGGATTTGCCGGGGATCTGGGGTATAAAATTAAATTGCTTGCCATAGCGAACCGAAGGGGCGGCACTATCGAAGCAAGGATACACCCCACCATGATCCCATTTGATCATCTCCTGGCCAGTGTAAATGGTAATTTTAACGCTTTCCATATTACCTGTGATGCCGCGGATTCCATCTTTCTGTATGGTCAGGGTTCGGGAATGATACCCTCGGCAAGCGCCGTTATGGGCGATCTGGTCGATATTTCAAGAAATATGTTGAAGGGAGTAACAAGAAGGGTGTCTTCACGTTTCCGCAGGGAAGGTGCCGCAGAAGACATCAAATTGATGCCGATGGAGGACATCGTAACCAATTACTATTTCAGATTCTCTGCTGTTGATCATCCGGGGGTGCTTTCCAGGATATCCGGTATATTAGGCAAAAACGACATAAGCCTTGCCTCCGTTATTCAGAAGGGGAGGAAGCATACCGGCGCCGTGCCGATAGTAGTGACAACTTACGAATCACGGGAGAAAAATGTCCGGAAGGCATTGAAGGAAATCGATCAACTTGACATTGTCATGGAGAAAACCATACTGATCAGAATTGAGGATGACAGACTGAGATGAAGGTAATTTCGTAATAGCTCAATAAATAGGGGCAAACTCCGGTATGTAAAAGCGGTTGTGAATCTTGCCATTCACGGCTTGAAATTGGAAATTAGAAATTTGGGAGAAATGAAACGAATTTACGAGTTGACAGGCTT
>JAUWQS010000501.1 GCA_030610915.1 Pseudomonadota bacterium
AGCAGTACAAAAGCATGAAGGCTGAATTTCCAATTTCTAATTTCTAATTTCAATGTTCGGTGAACGCTTATCGTGGTTCGAGACCAACACTTTAAAAATGTAATCCCCTATTTATTGAGCTGATACAAAATTATCCTATCAACAAACCATATGAACTTTTACTACGATTCACGAAAGGTAAATACTATGCCTTCACTGCGACGGCAACCCCCTGCTCTTCTGGTGTTAGAGGATGGAACTGTGTACCATGGCTATGCCTTTGCCGGCAGTGGCGAGGTTTTTGGGGAGGTCGTCTTTAATACGGGGATGACCGGATATCAGGAGATACTCACAGATCCTTCCTACAGTGGTCAGATCGTTACTATGACCTATCCCCTGATAGGCAATTACGGGATCAACCCTGAAGATATGGAATCGGACGGTATTTACTTAGAGGGGTTTGTCATCAGGGAGTATCAATCCTGCCCTAATAACTGGCGCAGCAGACAGACCTTAAAAGAGTTTTTGGAGTCGGAGGATAAGCTGGGCGTTGAAGGCATCGACACAAGGGCGCTGACACGCCGGATCCGCATGGAGGGCGCAATGCGGGGAGTGCTCTCCACCGTCACGCAGGATGTGGATCTCTTGTTGAAACGTGTGCGCTCCTATCCCGGGCTTGCCGGGCGTGATCTTGTCAGATCGGTAACATGCGAGAAGCCCTATTACTGGAAGGATGGTGAACCCCTGCCGATGGAGAGATGGGAAGGCAAATCCCCATCGGGAAGTTTACTGGTTGTCGTTCTCGACTGTGGCGTTAAATATAATATCCTTCGGAACCTGGAAAGGTTAGGGTGTGAGATTCTTGTTTTGCCTGCAACCGCGACAGCAAGGGAGGTTCTTGCCTGTGATCCGGACGGTGTGCTCCTTTCCAACGGGCCCGGCGATCCGGCGCCGCTTACCTATATTGTGGAGACGGTGCGTCGATTAGTGGGAAAGCTGCCTGTATTCGGCATCTGCCTGGGACATCAAATATTAGGTCAGGCATTGGGGGGCAAAACCGCCAAACAGAAATTTGGACACCATGGTATCAACCAGCCGGCCAGAAACATGAGCACCGGCCACATCGAGATCACATCACAAAATCATGGCTTTGTGGTGGAGCCGGAATCCTTGCCGGCGGATACGGAAAAGACCCATATCAACCTGAACGATAATACCTTAGAGGGACTGCGCTACCCGTCACTCAAGGCATTCAGCATTCAATACCATCCCGAGGCAGCGCCCGGTCCCCACGACGCCGCCTACCTTTTTGATCAGTTTATCGATCTGATGAAGAGGAGATAAATGTAAATACTAAAATGAGGAATTAAAAATTGAAAATAGATACAACTCATTTCTCATTTTGATATTTACCCGGTGGCTGCCTGAGCAGTTACGGGGAAAGGACATAAAGTGATACTGATTATTGATTTTGGTTCTCAGTACAACCAGCTCATCGCCAGGCGTGTTCGTGAACATCGTGTCTATTGTCGGATTGAACCCCCTGAGATAGATATTGAACAAATCCGTTCCCTTGCTCCGGAAGGGATTATACTCTCCGGAGGTCCGGCAAGTATCTACGAGAAGGGGAGTCCCAGGGTTGACAGGGGCATTTTCGACTTGGGGATTCCAATCTTGGGCATCTGTTACGGCATGCAGTACATGGTTGATTCTCTCGGTGGAGAAGTGACAGGCGTCAAAAAGAGGGAATACGGCTTTGCCGAG
>JAUWQS010000404.1 GCA_030610915.1 Pseudomonadota bacterium
GTTACGTGAATATGGAGACCTGAAGGTCTCCGCTACAGGGGCTGTGCAAAGCTCAAAGGCGTAACCTCTACGCCCAAACCCCGCTTCCGGAAGATGGAGGCGGCTACGTGTCTGGATTTGCCCCTATTTATTGAACTGATAACTAAGAAGGTTCAAGGGTTCAACGGTTAGAAGCTGTCAACCGTGAACCCTGAACAGTGAACCTATAAGGAAATATCTTGAAGCTAACTATCGCAAGCGGAAAGGGCGGCACGGGAAAGACAACAATGGCAACAAATCTTGCCCTGACTCTTGCCGATATGGGAAAAACGGTCGAGCTGCTGGATTGTGATGTCGAAGAGCCGAACTGCCATATCTTCCTGAAACCGGAAATTGAATCCTCCGCTCCCGTCACTGTGCTCAGGCCGGAAGTTATCGAGGGAAAGTGTACGGGTTGCGGCGTTTGCGCGGAGGTCTGCGAATTCAGCGCTATTGCCGTTATAAAAGGTAAGGTGCTGATATTTCCCGAACTCTGTCACAGTTGCGGCGCATGTAAGCTATTTTGTCCTGAAGATGCAATCATAGAAACAACAAGAGAGGTGGGCATTGTCGAGGAAGGGAAAAGCAACAGCGTCGGTTTTGTTCAGGGATTGCTTAATATAGGAGAACTTATGTCCCCGGCGGTCATCCACGCAGTCAAAGCGGCGGCCACGGAAAGTGAAATTGTTATCATCGACTCTCCTCCCGGGACATCCTGTCCTGTTATCGAGGCAGTTAAAGGCTCAGGCTTTGTTGTCCTCGTTACGGAACCGACCCCTTTTGGTCTTAATGATTTAGAACTCGCCGTTGGCATGGTCAGAAAGCTGGACATACCATTTGCGGTGGCCATTAATCGATCCGATGTCGGCGATGAAGACGTGAAAGAATACTGTAAAAAAGAAAAAATCGAGATTGTCCTGGAAATACCCGATGATCGCAGAATCGCCGAGGCTTATTCGCGAGGGGAAATGGTAATTCATGCGTTGCCGGATTATCGAAGATTATTCGAAGCGTGCTGGATGCGCATAAAGGGGTTGAGCTCATGAAGGAAATCGTTGTAATCAGCGGGAAAGGCGGCACCGGGAAAACAAGTATCGTGGCGTCTTTT
This sequence comes from Pseudomonadota bacterium, assembly GCA_030610915.1. The sequence goes on from JAUWQS010000404.1 coordinate 1,127, forward strand.
GCGGCCCTTGCGGAGAAGAAAGTCCTGGCGGACTGCGACGTAGATGCAGCCGATCTGCACCTCGTCCTCAATCCCAGAATAGAACACCGGGAAGATTTCAGCGGCAGTAAGAAAGCCAGGATACTGGAAAATGAATGCCTAAGCTGCAATCGATGCATAGAAGAATGTCGTTTCGATGCAATACATTACCCTGTTTTGAATAATGGAGAGATAGCGGATACCCCTCAAATAAACCCCATTTTCTGCGAGGGTTGCGGAGTTTGTATGCGCGTCTGCCCGGCTGAGGCAATCTCTTTTGAACCGGCAGTAAACGGTGAGATGTATATCTCTTCCACGAATCATGGACCGATGGTGCATGCGAGGCTCGGTATGGCCGAGGGCAACTCGGGAAAACTGGTAACGCAAATTCGTCAGGAGGCCCGCTTGATTGCAGAGAGAGAAGGTCTCGACTACATTATAATCGATGGTTCGCCCGGCATCGGATGCCCCGTTATTGCATCTATAACAGGCGCCGACCTCGTTCTCGTTGTAACCGAACCTACCCTGTCGGGCCGGCACGATTTACTGCGGGTGTCGGAACTCACCGCGCATTTTCAAGTTCCAACGATTGTGTGCGTCAATAAGTGGGATTTAAACCCCGAAGTCGCGGAACAGATTGAAGCGGAAGCGAAGAAATGTGGTATTAAGGCAGCAGGAAGAGTCCGATACGATAACGCAATTACAAAGGCACAGATTATGAAGATCAGCGTTGTTGAATATACCGGCGGCGCCGTCTCTGAAGATATCAGGCAAGTCTGGAAAAATACGATCTATGCGCTTGGCTGAGACGGTTCACTGGTTCACGGTTCAAGGGTTCAAAGGTTTTAATCCATGGACCCGACAACCTGAATACTTACACAGGAGCACACATTGTGGAAATATCTTTAGACTGTTTTCCCTGCTTTCTCAGGCAGACCCTGGAGGCAAGCAGGATATCCGGCGCTGATGAAAAGACGCAGAGAGAAGTCTTAAACTCGGTTATGAGGGTGTTGCAAAATCTCCCGGAGAAAACAACGCCCCCGCAGATGGGCCGGCTGATTCACAAGACTATCAGAGAGGCTGCCGGTAACCCTGATCCGTACAAAGAAATAAAGCAGGGTCACAATGAACAGGTATTAAAGATGGAGGCTGAGCTGACAAATCTTGTGAACGACTCATCCTCGCCTCTAATCAACGCTTTAAAACTTGCCGGCGCCGGAAACCTGATCGATCTGGGGCCCGAGCGTAAGTGGAGTGATGTGAGTGAGGTCTTTGAAGGTTTTGTGGATAAAAAGTCCGGTTTTTTTGATTATCCCACTCTTGAAAACTCTCTGAAAAATTCAAGCACGCTTTTTTATATAGGTGACAAC
>JAUWQS010000481.1 GCA_030610915.1 Pseudomonadota bacterium
TTCGGCTGAGGGGCACATTCGATATATTGCCGCCTGATGCGTCATTTCCGAAGCGGGGAGCGGCATCCGTGCATATCGGCAAACCATATTTAGTCAAAGGCGGCGACCCTGAAACGGTTACAGATGAACTGAAGAGAATAACTGAAAAACTGTAACTGCTCAGGTTCACAGTTCCGAGGTTCACGGTTCAGTGGCTAAAAAACGATCAACCGTGAACCGTAATACCTCAACAAGTTCGGGTAGGGGCGACTTTAGTCGCCCACATCGGGAGGTTAAAACCTCCCCTACCCCTGCCCTGATATTTCTTGAGAAGTTACCCTGAACATTTGAACCCTGAAACCGTTGAACAGTGAACCTTTTTTAATCTTCCTGGAGTTCCTTTAAATTTGCGTAATAATCCAATACTTCCGGGTTTCGGAGAGCGTCTTTATTGAGTACGGGCTGATTATGAATAACCTTTTTGACTGCCAGTTCGACCTTCTTCATGTTGAGTGTATAGGGAATTTCCGGCACGGCGATAATCTTGGCGGGGACGTGCCGTGGAGAAGTGTTGACGCGAATGGTTTTTTTGATCTTCTTTTTCATATCCTCGGTTAGGTCGAAGCCTTCGGCTAATTGGACAAAAAGGATAATACGAACGTCATTTTTCCAGTTCTGTCCCACAACCAGACTGTCCTCTATCTCCTCCAACTGTTCCACCTGGCTGTAGATATCGGCAGTCCCGATCCGCACCCCACCGGGTTTCAGTGTCGCATCCGACCTTCCATGAATCACCACGCCGCCTCGATCATTTACAGTCATAAAATCCCCATGCCTCCAGATATTGGGATAGACATCAAAATAGGCGTTGTGGTATTTCTCGTTGTCCGGGTCATCCCAGAAATAGATAGGCATGGACGGCGCCGGCGCGGCGCAAACCAGTTCACCCTGCTGGTTAATAACCGATTTTCCGTTTTCATCAAAGGCCTTGACATCCATCGCCAGCCCTCTGCACTGCAGCTCGCCTGCATAGACAGGTCCCATGGGGTTTCCAAGGGCAAAGCAGCCGTTGATATCTGAGCCTCCTGAGATGGAGGCAAGCTGGATATCCTCTTTGATATCCCTGTAAACAAACTCGAAATTTTCCTCTGAAAGGGGAGATCCTGTTGAAAGCACGGCTTTTAAAGGAGCAAGATCATACTCTCTGCCCGGCTTTACTCCTGCGTTTTGAAGGGCGGTAATGTATCCGGCGCTTGTCCCGAAGATCGTGACTTTTTCATCCTGGGCCAGTTTCCACAGCGCTGCCGGATCAGGGTGGAACGGATTTCCATCAAAGAGAACAAGGGTGGCGCCCACTCCGAGGGAGGCTGCCAGCCAGTTCCACATCATCCAGCCGCAGGTGGTAAAGTAAAATATGGTGTCCTCTCGTTTTAGATCCGTGTGCAACATAAGCTCTTTCAACTGATGGATGAGAATCCCGCCGGCGCTCTGGACCATGCATTTGGGAAGGCCTGTGGTTCCGGAGGTGTACATAACATAAAGAGGATGATCGAAGGGCAGTTGCTCAAAGTCAATCTTCAGGTTTGGTTCAGAGGATTTGAAATCTTCGTAAAGTATAGCATTCGGCACACCGCTGATATCCGGTTTTTGTTCGGTATAGGAAACCACCACCACCTTTTCAATGGTCGGCAGTTCTTTCAGGATAACAGAGACACGCTCGAGGGAATCAAAACTACGTCCTTTGAATAAATATCCGTCAGCCGAGAATAAGACCTTAGGCTTTATCTGTCCAAACCGATCGAGCACCCCCTTGATTCCAAAATCAGGGGAGCAGGAAGACCAGGTTGCGCCTAAGCTTGTGGCGGCTAACATGGCGATGATCGTCTCCGGCATATT
>JAUWQS010000385.1 GCA_030610915.1 Pseudomonadota bacterium
CGTTATGGATTATCTCGATGATATCAGGGGGATTAAGCCCTTCGATGGGAAAGAAGAACTTGAAGGCGATCTGAAGAATCTAAGGAGAAAGACCCATCAGACTATAAAAAGGGTAACCCACGATATAGAAGAGCGGTTCCATTTCAATACAGCGATCAGCGCCATAATGGAACTTGTCAATGCACTTTATCAGATGAGGCATCCGGGCAGATCGGATGCACCGGCCCTCTCCGTTATCAGGGAGACTATTGAAAGTGTCATCGTTCTCCTTGCCCCCATCGTCCCGCATATCACGGAAGAGCTCTGGGGGATTCTTGGACAGATGGAAAACCTTTCCGATGTTTCATGGCCTTCCTATGATGAGTCTGTTGCGGCGGAAGAGGAGATTACGATAGCCATCCAGATAAATGGAAAGCTGAGAAGCAAAATCATGGCAAGCGCGGGGGAGACCGATGAAAAGATAAAGGAACTTGCGCTATCCGATGAAAAGATAAGCAGACTTATCGCCGGGAAGAAACTCGTGAAAGAGATATACGTTCCCCAAAAGCTGGTCAACATTGTCGTAAAATAAGGGTTCAGAGGTGCAGTGGCTAAAAAACGGTCAACCCTGAACCCAATTGAGATGTTTCGATTAGAGGGGTAAAAAATAATGGCAGGGCACATAAAATACTATCTGACGGTTATCGTTTTCGTTTTGGCTGCCGGTTGTGGATATCACTTCTCTTCCTCAGGAGAGCATATAGACAAAAGTATCCAGACGGTTTTTGTTGATAACTTCTCCAACAAGACCAGTGAGGCGCGTATTGAAAACTACTTCAGGAACCAATCCATCGACGAGTTTAGAAAGGGGAGTAGATTCAAGATTGTCGACAGAAAAGAACTGTCAGATGCCATCCTCAGAGGGAATATAAACAGGCTGACAACTTCCCATCTCTCTTACGGCAAAGCCGACTTGACCAAAGAAGATCGTGTAACTGTGACCATGGAGGTCTTCTTTGAAGAGAGGAAAAGCAAAAAGGTCATCTGGCATAACAAAAACCTTTCAGGGAGTGAAGAATACAAAGTTGACGAGGGTAACCCGACCACAACCGACACCCACAGAAGAAATGCCATTAAGAAGCTTGCAAGTGACATGGCTGAAAAGGCATACCGATACATTATGTCAGGATTTTGAAGAGATAAGAGAGTTTACCCTTCTGGTAAGCCTCGATATTCTGCGTGATGCGGTATTCTTGTGAATGACACCCTTGGCGGCAGCCTTGTCTATTGCCGGTATGGCCGTGGCAAGAGCGCTTTTTGCTTTCTCCGAATCCTTGTTTTCAGTAGCGGCTAACACCGTCTTGATTCTCGTTTTTACGTTTGACTTTATTGCGGTATTTCTCAAATTCCTCTTCTTATCCTGTCTGTCCTTCTTCTCCGCAGATCTGTGAGTAGCCAAAAAACCCTCCTTAATTTCGCAAGTCGATTCAAGTTATTATTTATTAGCCGCAGATAAACGCTGATAAAACAAAAAAGCACTTTTTAACAATAACGTATATCTACTACGCCACAGGTTATTGAGAAGTTAACAAAAAAAACAGCTTGTATCCGCGTTAATCTGCGTTAATCTGTGGCCAATTTATCTTTTTCTTTTACCCCTTATGGTACTGAATTCATCAGGTATAAAATGGAAATTCCTATACTATTAAATTACCCGTGTTTTGAAAAGCTTCTTTTCGTATCAGCTCAATAAATAGGGGGATTACATTTTTAAAGTGTTGGTCTCGAACCACTATAAGCGTTCACCGAACATTGAAATTAGAAATTAGAAATTGGAAATTCAGCCTTCATGCTTTTGTACTGCTCGGCTGAGCCCACGCCGAAGTCTGTCAACTCGTAAATTCGTTTCATCTCTCCCAAATTTCTAATTTCCAATTTCAAGTTTCAAGCCGTGAATGGCTAAGATTCACAATCACTCTTACATATTGGGGGTTGCCCCTATTTATTGAGCTGATACCTACTGTCCGCAATTTCTCCATGGGAATTCAGCAAACTCTTTGAAAAAAAGAGAGCGGGAATTTCGTGTGATCCAGAGGATTGGATAAATACTGCTCTTGATATGCCAAAACTTAGGTTAGTTCCTCTTTCTCCTGTTTTGTCATACCGCTCAACTGTGCTACCACAACTTTTTCATAATGATCCGGCTGATCAAATTATTGTAGCAACGGCAAGGGAAGAAAATGCCACTATATTGACAAAAGATGAAAGAATTCTTGCTTATAAAAATGTTCGAAGTTTTTGGTAACCATTAAAAAAATGGCAGAACAAAGCAATTGAGCAGACCGTAAGATTGATGCCGCTTTTTCATAACAGTTTTCTTGTAATTTTGAAGATTTTTTATTTTTAGACAGCCTGTTGGCGGCTGCTCACTTTTTCGATATGCAAAAAATAAGGGTGTAAGTGTTTCCGGGGTCAGCCCTTGACATGGGACATTTAATTCCCCGTTACTTCATTCAAATCGCTATCCTTGCTGTGACTTCTCGGGGCGTCTTGATGTTGATCATCAACAACTGTGAATGTCCTATGTCAAGCTTAATCTGCACCAAAATGGAGGGAGGCCAGGCCATGTCGATCATCAACAACTGTGAATGTCCTATGTCAAGGGCTGACCCCTATCTCCTCTATCTCTTCTATCTCCT
>JAUWQS010000266.1 GCA_030610915.1 Pseudomonadota bacterium
AATATACCGGATTTGATCTCGATATAGATGTTTTTGCAGGTCGTGATTACCCTGAAAACTTAAAAGAATATAGTCTCATCATACACTGCGGGGCATGCATGCTTACGAGAAGAGAGATGTTGAACAGGATTCAAAAGGCGCGGGAGGCGGGTGTTCCCATCACAAATTATGGCGTGGCCATCTCCTTCCTGCAAGGTGTGCTGAGAAGGACCCTCTCTCCCTTCCCCGCGGCGCTTTTTGCCTTCGATCAAAGTAACTATTCAGGTTGTTTAGGCTGAAGGCTGAAGGAAAAACAATCTAACCCGGAAAAGCTGAAAGTTCAAAGGCGGGCGGCGGGTGGCATGGACAAACTCGTTTGTCCGTGCGTGACTATTCAGGCAGATAGGCTTGATTTTCCCGGGAAAAATATAGGAGGAACTTGCAAATGAGCGCACAAAATACCCTTGACTCATCTGAGTTGAACTGGATGAAAAACGTAATCAAAGAAGATGAAATTACAAAGTACATGATCAATGGAAAGGATTTCATAGACGACGAGGAGATATGGAAAAAGATAGAAGAAAACAGGAATCCGGAACCCCGGAAGATCAGGGACATCCTTCAAAAATCCCTTGCCGTGGAAACACTGGAGCCGGATGAAACCGCAACCCTGCTCAATGTTGAAGATGAAGAGTTGTGGAAGGAGATGTTTGAGACAGCAGGCAAGGTAAAGAGGAAGGTCTATGACAATCGCATTGTAACATTCGCCCCTCTGTACTGTAGTAACTTTTGTGTAAATAATTGCATGTACTGTGCATTTCGAAGAGAAAATCACGTTGAAAAGAGAAGAAGACTGACATTGGAAGAGGTAAAGGATGAGGCCCGGGTTCTCGCAGGTGAAATCGGGCATAAACGTATCATCGTGGTCTATGGGGAACACCCAACATCTGATGCGAACTATATTGCCGAAACAATAAAGGCGATATACGATGTCAAGGTTAAAACGAAAAATGGGCACGGTCAGATCAGAAGGGTTAATATAAACGCCTCCCCCATGTCCGTTTCAGATTTCAAGATGTTGCGAGAGGTGGGCATAGGAACCTATCAGGTATTTCAGGAAACATACCACCACGAGACTTACAAACGGGTTCACCCCGCGGGAACTATCAAATCGAATTACCGATGGAGACTCTATGCCCTCCACAGGGCGCTTGAGGCCGGTGTTGACGATGTGGCGGTCGGCGCCCTGTTCGGGCTCTATGACTTTCGATTCGAGGTGATGGGACTTCTCTATCATGCAAGGGAACTGGAAAAACGCTTCGATGGGATAGGGCCTCACACCGTTTCATTCCCACGTCTTGAGCCGGCGGCGAGCACGCCCTTTATCCAGGAATCAAAAAAGCACAGGGTATCCGACAGAGACTTCAAGAGACTGGTCGCGATAATCAGGCTCTCTATCCCATATACCGGTATGATCATCACTGCGAGAGAGAGGGCGGATATTAGAAGAGATGTTATGCCTGTCGGATGTACTCAGACGGACGCATCGACCAGGATAGGAATCGGCGCTTACAGCGACAGGTACACTGAGCAGGAAGCAGAAAGGCAGCAGTTTATTCTTGGTGATACGAGAAGCCTGGATGAGGTAATAAAAGAGTTTGCCGAGACGGGCAGTATTACATCTTTCTGCACGGCGGGTTACAGGTGCGGAAGGACAGGCACACATATTATGAACCTCCTTCGATGTGGGAAAGAGGGCCGTTTTTGCAAGCTCAATGCGGTACTCACCTTCAGGGAGTGGTTAGATGATTTTGCGAGTGAAGGGACTAAGAAGGCAGGGGAGAAGGTAATCAAAAAAGAGATAGATGAGATTGAAGATCAAACGCCTTCTATATATCAGCCTTCTATATACCCGAAATTGATGGAATACTACAAGAGGATTGAGGATGGGGAACGGGACATTTATTTTTAGGGGAAAGGTTCAAGGGTTCAAAGGTTTTAACTTCTGAACCCTGAACCTGTGAACGGTTAAGCCATATGGACAGGGATGAAATCTTACATTATTTAAACGCTTCCGATAGGGACGGGGAACTCTTTCAGAAGGCCGATGACGTGAGAAAAGAACAATGCGGCGATGAGGTGCATATAAGAGGTATCATCGAATTCTCCAACTATTGTTGCAGAAGCTGCCTCTATTGCGGTCTGCGCAGAGAAAATAAAAATCTGAAGAGATACAGGATGGAAGGGGATGAAATAGTGGAACTTGCTTGTCGGATTGCATCCCACGGCGTCAGAACTATCGTCCTTCAGTCGGGTGATGATTTTTCCTATACCCGGCCCATGCTCTGCCGGATCATATCGCAGATAAAAGAAAAGGCCGATGTTGCCATCACATTGAGTATCGGAGAAAGACCGTTTGATGATTACAGGGCATTTAAACTTGCAGGCGCAGACAGGTATCTCCTGAAACATGAAACAGCGAGTGAGGAATTGTACAAAAGACTTCACCCGCGCCAGTCACTCAAAAACAGATTGAATACACTGGAATATCTTAGAAAAACAGGATACCAGATTGGACCGGGAAATATCGTCGGCCTGCCCGGCCAGAGTATGGAAGACCTCTGTAAGGATATCTTGCTCTTCAAAAAGCTGGACCCGGATATGGCATCGGTCGGCCCATTCATATCTCAAAAGGAGACACCTTTATCCAGTTCTTTTCGTGGAGGTTTTCTGCTGACATTAAAGGTCCTGGCCCTGACAAGAATAGTTACAGGGAATTCCCATATTCCCGCAACAACGGCGCTGGCCACAGTAAATCCAGGAAAGGGATTGTTTATGGGGCTGAGCGCCGGCGCAAATGTCATTATGCCGGATTTCACACCTCATGAGTACAGAAAAGACTACACTATTTATGACAACAAGGCGCATATAACACTTCAAAAAGCAAAAGAAACAATCCTCGAGGTGAAGAGAACTATCTCTTCTCACAGAGGTGATTCACTGAAAAGAAACATAACTACTCAGGTGGATAGACTGAAGGCTGAAGACTGTTAGGAAAAGCGGGAATACTGCACACTTTGAAGGTATCAGCTCAATAGGGGATTACATTCGCAGGGTGCTAATTTGAATTTAATGCCAGGTTGCATTTATAGACAGGCGAGGACGCCTGTTCTACCCTGCGGGGTGCGGGCCTAAGGTGGACGGGTTTGTCAAGACCATTTTTCCTCTTTTTTTAGATGCACTGCCCAAGAACGAGTGCTTGCCGGAGGGATAACGGAAGAAGCCCGTAGGGCGACTGGAGTTACCCCTCCGGCGGCCGAAAAAAACCACCCTTTTTTCGTATCAGCTCAATAAATCAGGGTAGGGGAGGTTTTAACCTCCCAATGTGGGCGACTAAAGTCGCCCCTACCCCTATTTATTGAGCTATTACCTTTTTTCTTCCCCATTAGACCCTCAAAGAAATAGCTGTAGCACATGTTTTAATTCCTTTCAGCGGACCCGTAATGTACTTCGCGAGGCGTCTTGTACGCTAAGGCCTGATGGTAACGTCGGTCGTTGTAAAAGGGGAAATATTCGCCCAATCCCGCCTGTGCATCAGCAGGAATT
>JAUWQS010000191.1 GCA_030610915.1 Pseudomonadota bacterium
TTATTCGCCAAAAGGAAACCCTAATATTATGAACCTCAATGAAAAGAAAGCAATGTACAGGCTGTAGTTGCGTCTATCCACTCTTACTTTTTTAGGGTAATATCCTGGCGGTTGTAGCTGCTGTGAAAATCGGTGTTAAACATGACTTTCCCTTTTGTCAGACATCGTTAAATAGTCGAATAGGAAAAAATTATAAACAATTTCAGTAACTACTCAGGTAGTCAGGTTGAAGCTGTTGTAGGCCGAGTAGTTATTTTTATAATTCTTTAGCCACCGATCTACACAGATTATCACTGATATTTTTTCTTTTGTTGTAACTACTCACGTAGTCACATGATTTCTTTGTATTTAAACCTATCTGCGTTCATCTGTGTGAATCTGTGGCTGAGTAGTTACCAATTTCATTAGGTTGTTTTTCCTTCAGCCTTCAGCCTGAGTAGTTAGTGCCTGAACGAGGTTTTCGTTCATGCAATAGTTATAAAGGATGAGGCTTTCTATATCAGACAAAAGACAATTGTCAACCAATGTTTGGTTTTAGGTTAACAATTGTAAGGGTCTATCAGGAGATATTTGAGGTGATGATAACTATTCAGGTAGTCTTACTTCCGAAGGTTATATTTTGTCATCTTGAGATGGAGTCCCCTTCTGCTTAGACCGAGCTGCATTGCTGCCTTTGTTACGTTCCAGTTACATTCTTCGAGGCTCTTGATGATAATCTGTCTTTCTATCTCTCCTGTCTTGTTTTTAATTATTTCTTTAAAAGATTTTTTCTGACCTTCAAGTCTTGGAATTGAGATCGCTCCACCCCGGGCTTTCAATTCTGGTGGTATATCTTCAAGTGTAACAGTATCTCCTGTAGCCATCAGCACAAGTCTTTCGATAAGATTTTCCAGCTCTCTGATATTTCCAGGCCAGATGTAATCAAGAAACAGATTTCTTGTCTGTGAATCAATCTTGATATTTCTATTAAGTTTCTCATTGAATTTATCGACAAAATAATCTGTCAATGGCTCGATGTCCTCTTTTCTTTCTCTGAGAGGAGAAACATGAATGGGTACGACATTGAGCCTGTAATAGAGATCATCTCTGAATCTTCCTTCCTTTACGTCCTGGAGAAGATCTCTGTTGGTGGCAGTAATCAATCTTACATCTACCTTTATTGTTCGGAGACCTCCCACTCTTTCAAACTCCTGATCCTGGATAACCCTGAGAAGTTTTGCCTGCATCTCTATGGGGATATCGCCCACCTCATCAAGAAAGAGTGTCCCCTTATGCGCCAGTTCAAATCTCCCGGGCTTCCTGGAAACTGCTCCGGTGAAGGCCCCCCGTTCATAGCCAAAAAGTTCGCTCTCTATCAGGTTTTCTGAAATGGCGGCACAGTTGATTTTGATAAACGGCGAGTTTCTGCGGGGACTGTTTTTGTGGATTGCGTTGGCAATAAGTTCCTTGCCTGTGCCTGTCTCTCCTGTAATAAGTATCGTCGTGGTGGTGGGGGCTACTTTGGAAATCGTATCAAATATCTTATCCATGCTGGCGCTGCAACTTATGATGTCATACCTGTCTGTTTCGTCGGGACTCAAGATTACTTCATCATCATTTAATATCCTCGTCCTGAATGCCTTATCGATGATGTTTTTCAGATCATCCTGCTCAAAGGGCTTGGTGATATAGTCAAATGCCCCCTTTTTCAGGGCGTCCACCGCCGTGTCTATAGTTCCATGAGCGGTAATGATAATAACCGGCGTGGAGGGATAATTTCTGACCACCTTTTCCAGAAGACCCATGCCGTCAAGCCGCGGCATCTTGAGATCTGTTACAATTACAGCAATATTGCTGTTTTTAAGTATATCAAGGGCTTCAAGACCATCTGCGGCCGTGGCAACCTCATAGCCCTCTTTCCCCAACATGGCCTTCAAGACCAGCCGCATATTTAATTCATCATCAACTACAAGAATTTTTTTCATAATTTATTTCAGGCAACCATTAAGGCACAAAGGTCAGTTCAATTGACAGGCGGGTGGCATGGACAAACTTGGTAACCGTTCACGGTTGTCGGTTCACAGTTCACAGTTTTTTCCAACCGTGAACCGGTAACTGTAAACCGTGAACGGTTACCCTTATATAAAATACTGTTCCCTGTCCAGGATATGATTTTGCCTCGATGCTGCCACCATGTTTCCTGATAATTCTCCGGCAGATCGAGAGTCCGAGACCAATCCCCTTCTCCCTCGTTGTGTAAAAGGGCTTGAAGATATTTTTCATATCTTTTTTGTTGATTCCACAACCTGTATCCCGGATGGCAATTTCGGCGATCTTATTCTCTCCATTTTCGATTCTTGATGTTGTGAAACTCAGAGTTCCGCCTTCCGGCATCGCCTCGATCCCATTATATGCGATGTTCAGGATAACCTGCATAAGTTGTTCGCCATCCACATTTACCTCAGGCAGATCTGACATGAGGTTTTTCCTGATGACAATGTTTTCGGACAGGTTATTTGCTTTGATAAGAGAGATAACTTTCTCTATGATATTGTTTATATTTTGCATTTTCGCATTGATCGTATAAGGCTTGGCATAATTGAGGAACTGTGAAACAACATTGCTCAACCGATCCGCCTCCTCGATGATGACATCGAGAAGTTTACGATTATCGGTGGTATCAGCTTCTGATCTCATGCACTGGGCGGCTCCTTTGATAGAACCAAGTGGATTTCTTATCTCATGGGCAAGGCCGGATGCCATCTCCTCGAGGAGCATTGATTTCTCCCTCTCCAGTTTTTCATCGATAGTATAAAGGGAAGTAAATACATCTCTGCCTTCAAAGAAGAGGTGACTGACAATTTTTTTTAAGATAAGTTTCACCGGATCGATAAAAATAACGATTAAAAAGGATGCCATCAAGACGCTGTTTACCGGAAGGTCCGTGTCTCCTCCAAATACCCCGATAATCAGGTAAAAAATAACGATTACAAACAATGTGATAACCATAATTATAAGAGCCCTGGCCATGATCTCATAGAACTCCGGGAGACTGGGATACGTGATAATGACAAGGATAAAGTAGATCAGGCCGGCTTCGGCAATGTTGGACAGTGGGGGGAGGCCATAGCCATAGTGATAAAATATGTCAGAGATACTGATAACCGCCGCAACTGCGCAGGCTATTGCCACATAGACAATTCTCTTCTTTTCAACGCTCGATTCTTTTTCTTTGACAGTGCTAACGAGGACTATGTAACAGTAAGCAGTGATGAAACCAAGATACAGGTAAAGTATAATATTAATATGAGGCCATCTGAAAAGGGGAGTAAAAAAGGCCGTCGCAATCAGAAGGCTGCAAAATACGGTCGATGCTATAATTCTTTTTGGCAGAAGGGTTTTCCGGTTCAGAAAATATCGGCTGAAGGTGAGGAGCAGAGGGGGGAGTGAAAGGAGCCCGATATAGTTAATGATCCTCCAGAAATCACTGTTGAAAATTCCGTAAAAAAATGCGCCGGTCTTTTGCAAAAAGATGGCAGAACATAAAAGGGCAAAGGCTAAATGGATAGCCTTTCTCTTTTTTTTGATGAGCAGAGAAATCGATATCGTGAGGCTGATCGCCGCCAGGGCAAAGGTTTCCATGAAAATATCCGTATACTAAGACCGTCAATTTTTTATGCTAAGGATAATATCCGCAAAGAGGGGTTAAGTCAAGAAAGGCGGCAAAAACCGTGAATAAGAGTATCAGTTCAATAAATAGGGGCAAATCCAGACACGTAGCCGCCTCCATTTTCTGGAAGCGGGGTTTGGGCGTAGAGGTTACGCCTTTGAGCTTTGCACAGCCCCTGTAGCGGAGACCTTCAGGTCTCCATATTCACGTAATACAGTATGACTGAAGCACATGGAAGGCTGAAGCCTTCCGCTACATGCTTCTGCCATATGTCTTCCGCTATTCATTGAGCTGATACGAATAAGATTTGAAACTCCTTAATAAATATGATAGACAATTTTAATTTTAATCTGCAGAATTCATATTCTACCCCGATGGAATAAAAGACGAAAACAAATTCCATTGGGCGAGCAGGGCAGGCATGGATTAGGCTAATCACTTGACGGGCAATGCGAAATCTGCAGGGTTTAATTCATAGCAGCTTGCCGCGGGGTAATTTATTTCAGTTTTTTGTTGAGTAATCAGATTGTCAGGAGGGGAGACGTGGATTTGGTTGATTGGGGGAAAGCATTTGAGGTGTTTGTTGTTGGATGTTGCGGGGTGTTTGCCTGTCTTGTGATCTTGCAGGTGGGCGTTAATGTTTGTTCTAAGATAATTGTGAGTCTTGAAAAGATGATGGGGAATTGGTAATAAGGACTGCCCATGATGGAATGAGATATTGCTGTAGGCTATCAGGCTGAAGGTAGATAGGCGGTTCGACTGAGCTCGCTGAAGGCTATTAGGCGCTAACAGTTTACAGCCTATTTACCTGAATAATTGCCAGTGAGAAGGGAACTGATAATATGGGTATGGA
>JAUWQS010000331.1 GCA_030610915.1 Pseudomonadota bacterium
AGTGTCGTGTCAATCAAGAAATGTCATTTCGACCGAAGGGAGAAATCTAAGATTTCTCAGTCGTGAAAACTCCTTCGAAATGACAGAGTATCGTTGACAGGACAGTAGCATAGTTTAAATACAAAGAAATCACGTGACTACATGAGTAGTTACAATAAAAGAAAAAATATCAGTGATAATCTGCGTAGATCGGCGGCAAGATAATTAAAATTTTTCATATAAAACTACAGAAAGGAGAAAAAATGGCGGGAATTAAGACATTTGGCGTAATCGGAGCCGGCACAATGGGAAATGGAATTGCCCAGGTGGTATCCCAGACAGGCGGGCTCAATGTGATTATGAATGACATCGCGGGTGAATTCGTAGATAGGGGTTTTAATGCCATATCGAAAAATCTTGACAGACTGATTTCCAAGGAAAAACTCACTGCCGACAAGAAGGATGAAATACTGGGCAGGATCAAAAAGAGCACAAGCCTTGGGGACATGAAGGATGCGGATTTTGTGATAGAGGCGGCAACTGAGAGAGAAGACCTCAAGCTCAATATCTTCAAAGAATTAGATGAGATATGCAAATCCGGGGCCATCCTGGCCACAAACACATCATCCATTCCGATCACAAAAATTGCAGGCGCAACAAAGAGACCTGGTCTCGTCATCGGGATGCATTTTTTCAACCCGGTGCCGGCAATGAAGCTTGTCGAGATCATAAAGGGACTGGCCACATCGGAGGAAGCGTTTGATCTGACGGAAAATCTCTGCAAACAATTCGGGAAGACGCCGGTTGCGGTCAATGATTCCCCAGGGTTTTCCGTAAACCGGATACTTGTCCCGATGATTAATGAAGCGGTGTACGCCCTTCAGGAAGGAATTGCAACCGCTGAGGGAATCGATACATCGATGAAGCTCGGCGCCAACCATCCCATGGGTCCGCTGGCGCTGGCCGACCTCATCGGGCTCGATGTCTGTCTGGCGGTCATGGATGTCCTCCATAAAGAACTCGGAGACAAATACCGTCCCTGCCAGCTTCTCGGGAAATACGTGAATGCCGGTTTCCTCGGAAGAAAATCAGGCAGAGGATTCTACGATTACAGCAAGTAAAAGCAGGCAGCCACTAAGGCACAAAGGTCAATTCAAGTAGCGGGTTGGTGGCATGGAAAAACTCGTTTGTCAGTGCGTAACTGTTCAGGTTCACAGTGCTTCGTTAATTGATGGACTCGTAAAAAGTTCATATAGTGTCATTCTGAGGAGCCCTTCGCCCATGTCATTCTGAGGAGTCCTTCGCCCATGTCATTCTGAGGAGTCCTTCGCCCATGTCATTCTGAGGAGCGAAGCGACGAAGAATCTGTGGCTCAGGATAAACTCCGCGACGAAGAATCTCAATGATATTAGATTCTTCGCTATCCCCTTCGTTATACTCAGGGCTTCGGCTCACCAGATGCTGTCCTGAGCGAAGTGAAGGAATGACAAAGGAGTGTTTTTCCGACTTTTTATGAACTTGTCTTAATCAGTTGATTACCGGAAATGAATTAACAAATAGATGAATCGAACCCCTACGTACAATATTAGTGTCTTGGTGTCTTAGTGGCGGAGTAAATACAACTAAAAAAGGAGAATAATATGAATTTTGGACCAACCGAAGAACAGCAAATGGTAAGAGAGCAGGTAAGAAGATTTGCCGAAACGGAGATTAAACCAAAGGCCGCAGAGCACGATGAAACCCACAGGCATCCTGAAGAGATATGCCGCAAATTGGGCGAGATGGGGATTATGGGAGTGCCCTACTCACCCGACTATGGCGGAGCAGGCATGGACAATGTGACCTACATCATGTGCCTGATAGAAATATCCAAGGCCTGCGCCAGTTGCGGGGTTATTATGTCCGTAAATAATTCCCTCTATGGATTTCCGGTCAACACCTTTGGCACAGAGGAACAGAAGAAGAAATTCCTGACGCCCGTGGCCGGCGGAAAGGTTGAGGGCTGCTATGCCCTTACGGAGGCAGGGGCCGGCTCCGACGCCGCCGCTCTGAAATGCCGCGCGGTGTTAAAGGGAGACAGATATATCGTGAACGGGGTAAAGAAATTCATCACCAGCGGCAATGTCGCCCATTATTGTGTCCTGGCCGCCACTACCGATACGTCGATAGGCTATAAAGGGATAATAAATCTCATCGTTGATCAGACAAACACACCGGGGTATTCCCTCGGCACAATAGAAGAAAAGATGGGAATCCTTGCCTCCGGCACGGCGGAACTGGTCTACGAGGATGCCGAGGTTCCAGCAGAAAACCTCCTCGGCAAACAGGGAGAGGGATTCAAACAGATGTTGTCAGGGCTCGACGCCGGCAGGATTGGGATTGGAGCGCAGGCATGCGGTATCGGCAAGGCAGCCCTGGAAGACGCCCTTGAGTATGCAAAGGAGAGGGTGCAGTTCGGCAAGCCGATTACGGGCCAGCAGATAATACAATTCAAGCTGGCCGATATGGCCACCGAGTTAGATGCAGCGGAATTGATGCTGCTGCGGGCCGCCTGGCTGGAAGACAATCACCTCGATTATGAGAAGGAGGCGGCAATGGCAAAATATTTTTCCTCTGATGTGGCGATGAGGGCCGCAATCGAGGGAGTTCAGATCTTCGGCGGTTACGGGTACTGCAAAGATTATCCCGCTGAAAGACACATGCGGGATGCCAAGATCTGCCAGATATATGAGGGTACCAACGAAATCCAGAGGGTTGTCGTCGCAAGAAAGCTCCTGGGCGCAAGATAGGTAATTTGGTATCAGCTCAATAAATAGGGGATTACATTTTTAAAGTGTTGGTCTCGATTCACGGTAAGCGTTTACTGAATATTGAAATTAGAAAATAGAAATTGGAAACTCGGCCTTCATGCTTTTGTACGACTCGACTGAGCTCACGTCAAAGCCTGTCAACTCGTAAATTCGTTTCATCTCTCCCAAATTTCTAATTTCCAATTTCAAGCCGTGAATGGCTAAGATTCACAATCACTTTTACATACCGGAGTTTGCCCCTATTTATTGA
>JAUWQS010000376.1 GCA_030610915.1 Pseudomonadota bacterium
AGGTTAGATTTAGTCGATACGATTGAACAAAAGCAGAGGAATAGTTGTGCTATTTCGAGGATTTTGCGATTGAGGATCGGCTAAAGATGGCCTGAAGATGAGATGCATAAATGTGATACTTATTTCCTGACAGACCCTAAACTAAATATGACTTTGATTTTTACCGGAATTTAATATAAAATGCAATTACTCGCACTTACGTAGTCAGGCTAAAGCTATTTAAGCTGAAGGCTGAAGGTACCCGAAAAACACGATTGCCGCACTTTGGCAGAGAAACAGCAGATTTTTGCATCAAACATGGCTTCAAAGTGTGCCGTATCCCCGCTTGTATCCATTCACCGCAGAGAGCGCGAAGGACGCAGAGAAAAGCGTAAAAGGACAAAAAAAGAAGATTTTTTATTTTTATAGTATAGAAATTTCCATTTTTTATTCAATTTTATCAATAGGCTGCCGAGTGGGAGCGGCTTTCCAGCCGCGATCCGGCAATCCGCGGGTTCGCGTAGGGGCAACCCCCCGTGGTTGCCCAGTATTGCATGGTCAATTTGTAATCGGGCAGGCACAGGGGAAAAGCCCCTACCGTGACGCATACGTGGGGAAGTTATTTCATCCTCGTTCCTAAGGGCGGGTGGCATGGACAAAGTTGTTTGTCCGTGCGTAGCTCTACTCAACTGTGGGCTATTAGTTGTGTTGAGGCGCTGAACCCAACAAAAGCCTTTGAACTTTCAGCTTTCAGCTTGTCCGGGTTAGTCGGTTAAATGGTGAATGTCTTTGAACCACTCAACTACTCAACAATTTAACGATCTTAACTCTTGGCTTACAAGGCTAATTTCTCTGCGCTCTCTGCGGTGAACGCTTACCTCCGCTTTTACTAACAGTCTTCAGCCTTCAGTCTATCTACCTGAGTAGTTACTATAGAATTAATAAATTTCAGTGAGTATGAGAAGATTATGGCTTATCAGGATTTACAAACATTTTTAGAGGATCTGGAAAGGACAGACAATCTCCTGCGCATAAAGGAAACTGTGAGCCCGTATCTTGAAATTACTGAGATTACTGACAGGGTATCCAAACAACATGGCCCGGCGCTCCTCTTTGAAAACGTAACAGGCTGCGATATACCGGTTCTGACCAATGCCTTTGGTTCTTTTGAGCGGATATGTCTGGCCATGGGCGTGAATGATCTTAATGAACTGGGAAACAGGATTCCGGATTTCCTGCAGATGGGAGCTCCGGACAGCCTGATTAAGAAGTTAAAGCTCTTGCCTAAGTTGAAACGCATGAGCAATATATTCCCAAAGATGGTAAAGAACGCCCCCTGTCAGGAAGTAATCTTAAAGGAAGAGGATGTAAATCTAAAAAAATTTCCTGTATTACACTGCTGGCCTATGGATGGAGGCCCATTTATTACGCTGCCGCTGGTCTTTACCAGACATCCTGTAACCCGTGTGCGCAATGTGGGGATGTACCGAATGCAGGTGTATGACAAAAAGACCACCGGCATGCACTGGCATATCCACAAGGGTGGCGCACAACATTACCGTGTGGCGGAAGAGCTTGGCCGCCGCCTGGAGGTAGCTGTGGCCATAGGTCCCGATCCTGTAATGACCTATGCGGCCACTGCCCCCTTGCCGGAAGATACAGATGAGGTGCTTTTTGCGGGGTTTTTGAGGGGAGAAGCGGTAAAACTGACGAAGTGTCTCTCTGTTGATCATGAGGTGCCGGCGAATTCACAGATTGTTCTTGAAGGTTATGTTGAACCGGGTGAAAGACGCAGAGAAGGTCCATTTGGCGACCATACGGGTTATTATTCTCTGCCGGATGATTACCCTGTCTTCCATATTACCTGCATTACACATAGAAAAGATCTGATTTATCCAGCCACCGTCGTGGGGAGACCGCCCCAGGAGGACTGTTATCTCGCCAAGGCGACGGAACGATTGTTTTTGCCATTGATAAAAAAGCAACTTCCCGAAATTGCAGATATGAACCTGCCTTTTGAAGGTGTGTTTCATAATATGGCCTTTATTTCCATTGATAAACGCTATCCCGGTCATGCAAAGAAGATCATGCAGGCCGTCTGGGGATTGGGACAGATGTCCTTTACCAAAATCGTTGCCGTCTTTGACAGGGATGTAAATGTTCAGGATATATCCGAAGTGATATGGCGTCTGGGAAACAATATTGATCCACAGAGAGATATTATGTTTGTCGAGGGTCCTGTGGATGTCCTGGATCATGCCTCGCCTCTGCCTTCTCTCGGAACAAAAATGGGTATAGATGCCACCCGAAAATGGGAAGAAGAAGGTTTTATGAGAGAGTGGCCGCCGTTGATAGAGATGACAAGCATTGTGAAGGATAAGATAGATGAACTTTGGGAAAAGCTGGGCCTCAAGAAATAAGGTAACCATTCACGGTTCAGGGTTGAAAGCTTAACCTTTGACAGTCTCGTAAAAAGTCGGGAAAATACTCTTTTGTCATTCTGAGCGATAGCGAACAATCTGATATCATTGAGATTCTTCGTCGCGGAGTTTATCCTGAGCCCCAGATTCTTCGTCGCTTCGCTCCTCAGAATGACATGGGCGAAGGGCTCCTCAGAATGACACTGCGTGGACTTTTTACGATTTCATCAACCTTTGAACGTAATAGCTCAATAAATAGGGGCAAACTCCGGTATGTAAAAGTGATTGTGAATCTTAGCCATTCACGGCTTGAAATTGGAAATTAGAAATTTGGGAGAGATGAAACGAATTTACGAGTTGACAGGCTT
>JAUWQS010000229.1 GCA_030610915.1 Pseudomonadota bacterium
AGGCCATCTTTAGCCGATCCTCAATCGCAAAATCCTCGAAATAGCACAACTATTCCTCTGCTTTTGTTCAATCGTATCGACTAAATCTAACCTAAATCTGAGCGCCCAACCGTAACACCTATTCCCTGACAGACCCTTAGCAGCTTGCCATTGGCTTTGGATGGATGGATTAGTCTCTTAGTTGTAAAGTTTTTGCGTAAGCGTTCACGGGTTCAAAGGTTCAGGGTTCAAGGTTCCATTCTTGTCCCCGGACTGTATCTGGGATGCGAATTTACGAGAAAAGCGTCAGCTTCGTCAGGCCTAATCCAAAATCTGGAACCAAACGGGCAATTACTTGGGGAAAGGAGCATCTTTAACGAGAACTTCGGGCCTTCAATCCCTTCTTTGTCCTTAACCCTTAACCCTGAACCTGTGAACGGTTACCCTTTTTTATGTTTTTTTGTGGTCGATCGGCTATGACGGTTTACAGGAGGGAGCTTATGTCACCTTTGCCAGCCCTGATAACCCGAGGTATGCCGTCAACCAGATTTACAATACTCGATTGTTCCGTACCAAGGATGCCTCCATCGATAATGAGATCCACGCAATGCCCTAATTTTTCTTCGATCTCGGATGCGTCGCCTGATATTTCATTCTGTTCAATCGTTGCGCTGGTGCTTATAATAGGATGTCCCAACTCCCTGGCAAGGGAGAGAGATATCGGATTATCCGGAATCCTGATCCCTGTTGTTTTTCTCTTTGGGAGCAGGATTTTCGGAACGAGCCTGGATGCCTCGAGTATAAAGGTGTAAGGCCCAGGTAACAGACGCCTCATTATTTTGTAAGCGTAGTTTGGCACCTGGGCGTAGCGGCTTATATCCTTGAGATCTGCGCAGATAAAGCTGAGAGGTTGGGTTTTGCTTCTATGCTTGATCTTGTAAATTTTTTCGATGCCTTTTTTATTAAAGAGATCGCAGCCCATTCCATAGACCGTATCGGTAGGATAGATAATTATTCCTCCATCCTTTAATATCCTAACAGCCTTTCCGATCAATCGCTGCTGGGGATTTTCTGTGTTGATTGATAGTAACATCTGCGCGGATTATCTCAATAAGTAGTGGCAAACCCAGACATGTAAAAGTGATCGTGGGTCGCAACCGTTCACGGCACGAAACTTGAAATTGGAAATTAGAAATTCGGAAGAAAAGCATGAGGCCAAATTTCCAATTTCTATTTTCTAATTTCGACGGTAAGTGTTCGCTTACTGAATTCTTTTGCCATTTTTGCAAGAACTTTACAACTAAGGGACTATTTATTGAGCAGTTACAATCTGCGCTAATCTGCGTAATCTGTGGACCTGATATAGCGTGCCACTAAATCTCCCACCTCACGCGTTCCATACCCCATTTTACCGGCGCTCAGGCTTTTAACATCGTCTTTTACCACTCTCTTGATCGCCTCCAACAGGATTGCCGAGGATGTTTCCTCTTCGAGATAATCAAGCATCATCTGAACTGCGGCTATCGCCGCTAATGGATTTATCTTGTTTAGACCCGTATATTTCGGGGCAGAGCCGCCGATCGGTTCAAACATTGCAGCACCTTCCGGGTTTATATTGCCGCCGGCGGCTATACCCATTCCACCCTGAATCATCGCTCCCAGATCCGTGATGATATCCCCGAACATATTATCGGTAACAATCACATCAAAAAACTCTGGATTCTTTACCATCCACATACATATGGCATCCACGTGGGCGTAATCGGTTTCAATGTCAGGATAGTCCCTGCCGCACTCATTGAAGACCCTCTCCCACAGGTCGAATGCGTAGGTGAGCACATTCGTTTTCCCGCACAGTGTCAACCTCTTTTCCTTATTTCTTTTCCTGCAATATTCGAATGCAAAGCGGATGCAGCGCTCGACCCCTCCTCTTGTATTTATCGATTCCTGAATCGCTACCTCATCCTTAGTTCCCTTCTTCAAAAAACCACCACTTCCGGTATAGAGTCCTTCGGTATTTTCTCTCACAACCACAAAGTCGATATCCTCAGGCCCCTTATCTTTAATAGGCGTATAAACGCCGGGTAAAAGAATGATGGGTCTCAGGTTTATGTAAAGGTCTAGTTCAAAGCGAAGCTTCAGTAAAATCTCCTTTTCAAGTATTCCCGGTTTGACTTTTGGATGACCGATTGCCCCCAGGAGGATGGCATCCATCTCTTTTAATTCAGTTAGAACAATATCCGGAATGAGTTCTCCTTTGCTGAGATATCTCTCTCCTCCAATATCATAATGCGCGAGATTAAATTGTGCCCCCCCAACCTCTGAGATGGTATTCAATGCCTTAATGGCCTCCGCTATTACCTCGGGCCCTGTTCCATCTCCGGGTATTACTCCAATATCGTATCTTTTCATGGTCTGATTTTACTCCTCCTGATATATTCCACCAACCCGCCTGCTTCTACCAGTTCCCTCATGAAATCCGGGATTGAATTTGCGTAAAAGATTTTTCCGCTGTCGATATCTTTGATCTCACCGGTTGCAAGATCGACAGATACCTGCTCTCCTTCCGACAGCTCTTCGCCTGCCTCTTCCGATTCAAGAAGCGGCAGACCTATATTAAATGCATTTCGGTAAAATATCCTTGCAAAACTTTTGGCAATTATCACGCTGATACCCGCCTCTTTGATCGCAAGCGGGGCATGTTCACGAGATGAGCCACAGCCAAAGTTTCTGCCTGCAATCAGTATGTCGCCGAAAGAGACATCTCTTGCGAAATCAGGTTTGACATCTATAAAACAACTCTTTGCCAACTCAGATCCATCCGAGATATTGAGGCATCTCGCAGGGATGATTAGATCAGTATCAATATTGTCGCCAAATTTCCATACATTTCCTTGAAATTTCATTTAAAACACCTTTTATGGGTTCAGGGGTTAGGGGTTAGGGGTTAGGGGTTAGAAAACGGTCAACCTTGAACCCCTGAACCCTTGAACCTTTGAACCTAAAGCTCATCGGGGCCGCCGATCCTCCCCAGAACGGCGGATGCGGCTGCCACGAGGGGATTGGACAGATAGACCTCACTGCCCGGGTGCCCCATCCTCCCTATAAAATTTCTGTTTGTTGTTGATATTGCCCGCTCTCCATCTGCAAGTACACCCATATGCCCGCCGAGACAGGGACCGCAGCAAGGTGGACCGATCACTGCGCCTGCATCGAGAAATATCTCAATAATTCCCTCCTGCACGGCTTTCTTATATATCCAGGGTGAGCCCGGTATAACTATAAGCCTCAAGCCACGAGCGATTGTTCTTCCTTTCAGGATACCTGCCGCATCGCGTAGATCTTCCAGCCAGCCATTGGTACAGGAACCGATAAATGCCTGATCGAGAGGAACATTGCCCACATCTGAGATCGGTCGAACATTTTCAGGGGAATGGGGGAAAGCAACCTGCGGCTCAATCTTATCCGCCGCTATCTTCACTGTTTTTTCGTACTTTGCCCCCGGGTCCCCCTTCAGGATCAGAGGTTCCAAAGAGCATCTTTCAGCAATATAGGCAAGCGTTGTTTCATCCGGTTCGATGATTCCCGATTTTCCCCCAGCCTCCACCGCCATATTGGCCATTGTGAATCTCTGAGACATTGGGAGGCTTTTAATCACTTCACCTGAAAACTCAAGAGCGCGGTAAAGAGCGCCTTCTACACCGAGCAATCCAATGGTATAGAGGATTAAATCTTTTCCCCTCACGCCATGTTGCAGAGCGCCTTCATACTCCAGCCTGATGGTCGATGGCACCTTTAACCATATCTCGCCCGTCGCCATAACTGCCCCTAAATCGGTGCTCCCGACCCCCGTGGAGAATGCGCCTAATGCCCCATAGGTACACGTGTGACTGTCAGCGCCGACGATCAATTGTCCCGGCAGGACAAGCCCCTTCTCGGGGAGTATAACATGTTCAATCCCTGACTCTCCAACCTCAAAATAATGTTTTATATTATGTTGTCTGGCAAAGTTGCGCATCACCTTTGCCTGTCCGGCC
>JAUWQS010000058.1 GCA_030610915.1 Pseudomonadota bacterium
GCAGTGATCTTTGTGCTGCTGCTTGTGGCCGGGTTTATATTGCTTGGTCTCCACCTGTAACCGGTGGTAAGGATCTGTTATGAATAGTAACAATTCACTAAGAAGAGCATTATTGTTTCTGATAATATTTATGTTCATTCCCGCTTGTGCGGCACATTTTAAGGAATCAGTGCCTGCAAATGGTGTGTACCATTGCGTAAAAAAAGGTGAAACCCTCTGGAGAATCGCCCATTCATATGATGTTAATATCCAGGATCTGGCTGAGATAAACAATATAACAGATACCGGTCTTATTGAAACCGGAAGCATTATTTTTATTCCCGGCGCCGATATGATCGCGGATATTAATCCCACAGTGAAGAGCCCGCAGACCCCTGTTAAGAATAGGTTGATTTCTTCAAAGAAGGCGCCGCCGAAACGGTATGTAAAAGATAAGGCAAGATACAAACCAAAGATCAGGTTTGAGAGAAAGCGTTTTATATGGCCGGTAAAGGGCAAGGTGATTTCAAGGTTTGGTATTCAGCCGAATGGCATGAGATATAACGGGATCGACATAAGCGCAAGAGAGGGCACGTCTGTTGCGGCCGCTGCGAGCGGGAAGGTAATCCATTCCGCTCCGCTGAGATATTTTGGAGATACGATTATAATAAAGCATAAAGATGGATACGCAACCGTTTATGCCTATCTTAAAGGCAGGATGGCGAAAGTGGGAGATAGCGTTAGCAAGGGTCAGCAGATTGCTCTTCTCGGAAAACCGCAAAACGGCAAGAGGAATTGTCTTCACTTTGAAATCCGGCAACGAAACAAGGTCAGAAACCCTCTTTTCCTCCTTCCGTGATATGATGTATTTGGTATCAGCTCAATAAATAGGGGCAACCCCAATATGTAAGAGTGATTGTGAATCTTAGCCATTCACGGCTTGAAACTTGAAATTGGAAATTTGGGAGAGATGAAACGAATTTACGAGTTGACAGACTTCGGCGTGAGCTCAGCCGAGCAGTACAAAAGCATGAAGGCTGAATTTCTAATTTCTAATTTCAATGTTCGGTGAACGCTTATCGTGGTTCGAGACCAACACTTTAAAAATGTAATCCCCCTATTTATTGAGCTGATACATGTATTTGTGTGTAACTACTCAACCACAGATTCACACAGATGACCGCAGATTGGTTTAAATACAAAGAAATCACGTGACTACTCAAGGTGGATAGGTATTAGCTCAATAAATAGGGGTAAACCCAAGCATGTAGGGCAGCATCTTATATGCCACCATCTCCGGTGGGGTATAAAGGTTACGCCTTTGAGCTTTGCACAGCCCCTGTAGTCTCCATATTCACGTAACACAGTATGACTGAAGCACATGGAAGGCTGAAGCCTTCCGCTACATGCTTCTGCCATATGCCTTCCGCTATTCATTGAGCTGATACGTGGATAGGCTGAAAGCTGTTAGTCTCTTAATTGGTAACCGTTCACGGTTTACAGTTATCGGTTCACGGTTGGAAAAAACTGTGAACTGTGAACCGACAACCGTGAACGGTTACCTTAATTGTAAG
Source organism: Pseudomonadota bacterium (assembly GCA_030610915.1). Next base: position 1,554 of record JAUWQS010000058.1, read on the forward strand.
GTTCTTGCGGAAATGGCAAAAATACAAATATCTAAACGGGAAAGGGTTAAACTTTTGACAATAGAGTTAATGGCACTTCTGTGGCGTTGATGTTTTGAACATTTGAAATTCGGATTTGTTTCGCATTTAGCGCTTCGAATTTCCAGTTTATCCGGGTTAGGTTTAATTATTGATTTTGGTGAACGGCTACGACTCTCTTTTGCCATTTTTGCCTGTCCGCCATCGGCCTCGCCTGCAAACGAGGCGAGCGGGCAAGAATTTTACAACTAAGCGACTAAATAATCAGTTTTTTAATATCCTCTCTTTTTGCCGCCTTCGTGGATATTAATCTGACTGCCATTGCGATTCTGCCTTCGGCTATGACATCTTCATTGTCCGGAGCGTCACTATACGAAGCGCATATTGAGGCTGCCCGGTCAAGAGTTTCTTCGCCGCATCCGTAGGGCACAAGGGCGACCGGCCCGGGGAAATGTTTCATTTCAATAACGATATCCCCTTCCTCTGAAAGATTACGAATTGCCGCGTTATCCTTTTTGTTCCTCCCGACAACTATCTTTGTCTTTTCGTCTATTCTGATGTGTCTTCCGGATTTCAGAAGTTCTATATCTCTGATCTTGAAATCCTTCCTGTGATCAAACAGATCCCTGAGCCGCTTTGAAAATGCCGGATCGGTGAGAAGACATCCGCCGGCAGGACTTGCATAGTGAGTCATACCATATTCTTTGGCCATTTCCATCTGCCGTTTTCGCCCTCTTCCCTGAATATCGCAAAGCTTTCCCCTGTCAATCTTGCCTTCGGTTTCCGGAATTGTCTCGGGAAGGAGTTTTGCGCTAAGCGGTCGCAGGATAAATCCATTATAGCCGGAGTTTTTTGCCACTATATGAAGAGCTTGTTTGTTCTGTGACATGGGGCGCTGTCCCAGGACTTCACCGGTAAACAAAAAATCAGCCCCAATCTCTTCCATTTTTTTTCCTGCTATGTTCAGCATCAGGGTATGACAATCTATGCAGGGATTCATATTCCTGCCATATCCATATCTCGGGGTCTTGAGCATGGGTATATATTCTTCCGTGATGTTGATGGCAAACAGAGGGAGTCCGATCATCTTTGCCGCTTCTGCAGGCTTCCGGGAACCAAAAAAGGGGGTTTCAAAGGCCACCCCTATGACATCGATATCCTGTTCCTGCATAACCCTAACAGCAAGTATACTGTCCAGACCTCCTGAAAAAAGAGCGATAGCTTTAACTTTCAATATTTTATTAAATTTACTCCCCGTTTTTTATGAAGTAATCCATGGATCTTATGATCTATGTCAAGATTGGTAAGATACGATGTACTTTTGTCTTTCGTTGTCTTTATGGCGGAAAGGTAGATGATCACACTTGGATTATTGCCCCTTTCGGGAATCGAAAATTTGAATTCATCTGAGTAGAAAGAAATATTCAGGGCATAAAATACCTTCTGAACAACCGTTTTTTTCTCTTCTCTTTCGGATACGAAAATGATTCTGGCGCCCCTTTTTTTGAATATGTCCACGAATTGCTGAGATAATTTCTTAAAACTGATGACAACATGTTCTCCTTTGCTCTCCAATAACAGATCGGCCTTTACCGACATGTCGAAGCCATCCTCAGTTGCGTCAAATATCTTGACCTCGGCATTTTGAGCAGGTGTGTACCCCAAAGCTGCCAATAAAGAGTTTACCAATTCCCGGTTTGTTCCGGAGTTTATCGTGGGAAAATCAGGGTCAGGAAAATTCTTGTCGGGGGCGCTTGCGATCCCGGATCCTGCCATGATCTCAGTAATTGTTAGACCGTTTTCTTCGGAATATTTCTTTATCGGATATGGGAGCAGTTCCGAGCTGTTTTTGATAAGTCTAAACCCGTGAAGAGATGGTTTCTCGTCGGTGGCTGCTTTGCTTGAGATGAGCCAGTCAAGCAGTATGTCAATCCGGGGAGTTTCTCCTACCTTTACATACTTGCCAAATTTCCTGAAGGAGTATTTATCCGATTTATTTATTATCTTTTCAAGAGCAGGGAATATTTCATTACTGCTATCGACGAAGGAGTAGTTCCCCCAGGTCGATTCAATAATCTTCCTGATATCTTTGGGTATCTGGCTGGAAAAGTCGAGTATGCCCTTCTCCCCCCCTTCCAACTCAATAACGGGCATCATGGAACAGTTGATGGTTACCTGCCCCGCCGGAGGAATTGGGATATAATAACTCCCGCTTGTTGTAATAGATTCGCCTAATCGGTTCACCACATGCTCGATAACGGACAGACGATTCTCTGCGGGTATCAGATTTTTCCTCTCCATCTCGACGCTCTTCCCGGGGAGGAATAATCTCTGTCCCTGATGTATTCTGTTTATGTTCTTTATCTTTGGATTGAGGAGTCTTACAGTCTTTAATTCTCTGTAAACGTCTTTACCTTTCATACCTAATTGCCGTCGGATGATATTTAATACATTATCTCCCTCTTTCACGATATAAGAATGAACTTCATCTCTGGAAACGGCCGTTTTTTTAAGTGAAAGATATGCCGTGCCCTCTTTTGCCCATAGGGAGCAGGGTGAAAGGGACAGGAGCAATAAGACCAGGATGACAGCAAAATATATTGGCGCTTGGTGACAACTTCGAGAATTCATGTGTAAACCTCCATGGGTTCAACGGTTCATGGTCAAAAGCTGTCAACCGTGAACCGTGTAATCTGCGAAATCGTGTGGATTAAATTCCACTCCTGAAATCGTCCCTTTGCAACTCCCGCGCAATAATCATTCTTCTCACCTCTGAGGTACCCGCCCCAATCTCCCAGACCTTCTGGTCCAGCAGATGTCTCGAGACAGCATATTCTGTGCAATAACCATAACCACCATGGATCTGGATTGCATCGAGAGCTATTTTTGTTCCTTTTTCACCACAGAAAAGCAGGGCCGCTGCCGAGACACGATCCAGGTCCGTTCCCTTTCCGCCTCTCTTGTCTTTTAGCGAATCACAATAGGAAGCTGCGCTGTATGCCATCCATTTGGAGGCCTTGTAGTCACAGTACATATCGGCAAGTTTTGCCTGGATAAGCTGGAAGGAGGCGATCGGTTTCCCGAACTGAATTCTCTCCTTGGCATATTTTAAGGACAGCTCAAGGCACGATCTCTGCGAACCAAGTGTGCATCCGCAGAGTGTAATCCTCTCAGTGCAAAGACCACCTGTCAAGATAGCAACACCATTATTGTATTCACCGACCAGGTTTTCTTCCGGAATTTCCATATCTTCAAAGGTGATGAGGCCGGTGGGTGATGTCTTCATCCCCCATTTTTTGATCTTTTCAACGATAAATCCCTTTGTCGTCTTTGGATAAAACCAGAAGGCCGACATCCCGTGAGCCTTCTTTTCAGGATCTGTTTTTGCGTAGAACAACATAAAATCTGCGACAGGGGCATTGGTAATGAAAATTTTGCTCCCATTGATAATATACCTGTCGCCCTTTTTAACAGCCCTTGTAGTCATGCTCATCGCATCTGAACCGGCATTAGGCTCAGTAATTCCAAGGCACCCTATCAATTCACCACTGCAGGCCCTGGGCAGGATATCCAGCTTCTCTTTTTCTCCTGCATTTTTCCTGAAGTTATCAAAACAGAGTGTCTGGCTTGCGCCAACGGTCATGGAAAGGGCATTACTTACCCTTGCAATGGTCTCATAAACGAGGAGTGTCTCAACATAGCCCAGAGCAGAGCCGCCATATCTTTCATCAAAAACTATCCCGTTTACGCCAAGTTCCCCAAGTTCTTTGAAGAGATCCTGTGGAAATTCATCTTTTTCGTATAATTCCTCCATCTGGGGTTCCAGCCAGTCACTTACCCACCGATATACACTCTCCTCGATCATCTTTTGTTCTTCTGTAAAGGTGAAGTCCAATGCCATTGATTATACCCTCCTTTTCCTTTTGTGTTTGTCATGAAATAACTGTAACTGTTCACCTCAGAGAGCACAGAGAAACTCTGCGGTGAACCCTTCCCACATTTTAGTATAAGTCAACAGGTGAAAATCATCCTGGTTCCATTGACGCTTTCCCTACTTTCCCCAGCCCCTTTAAATAAAAGACCACCATCCACGTCCTGTCATCATGATCGTCGGAACAGGTAAATTCGAGTCCCCAGCACTGTCTATGATAATTAAGTCCATACTCCCTTTCCATATATACATCGTCCAGTTGGTTTTTTCTTAGAACATACATTAGATCAACGGAATCGGTAACCACAGCTTTCAGGAAGATATTTGTTTCCTCTAACATGTGCTGTGTATATCTGTACTCCAATCGGACAGAGTCCCCCCGCCAATCACTGAGACGGAGATCAAAATTGGTCTCTTCCCAGTCACCGGAGTTAACATTATAACCGGCATCAGTATCAAAAGAAATATACCGGAAGGGATTGAATTCAAGCTCCATATCCACATTGCCAAAGGGTCTTTTTTTTGGACCGCTGCGTCTTGCCTCCTTAATATCATATGTCTGGCTTAGCTTGATGCGGAGGAACTCCCTGTAACTTATACCTCCGCCATTTTCCTTCAATCTGGCCACGAAGGTATTGAGCAGAGAATAGGTCAGGCTGTTTTCTTCCTCCATCCTTTCCACGAAGTCGGGCTGATCCTCCTGGTATATATAAGGAATATAAGTATAGGTCAATTCCGGCTTAATTTCATGTTGTATCTTATCGACAGTCTCACCGCCTATATCAAAAACCCTGTGAACCCTTGTGGAAAGCTCTGCTCCGATATCGAATATATCACGGTTGCCGTGCTCTTCTTTCGTTGGCTCCTTGAATCCGCCGGCATCCCACATGGTTTCTCTAACACCTATTTCCGGGGTGAACTGGAGATAATCGCCAAGATTCAGCGGCAAGGAAAATTTAGGGTAGAGGTCGTAAAGAGATCCTTTGTCTCCTTCTGTTCTGTGATAATTGGCTATCAAAGAGTCCAGCTCAAAATTCAGCGGAGTGCCAAAAACAGGGCGCTGAAGGCCGGTAAAGGTTATCTCGGGATATCTCTGGAGGGTTGAATCATTGTCATAACTTTCAAAATTATCGGTGTACTGAACAAGCGCCGTAAGATTAAATAATTCCCATTCCTTGACCAGACGGGCAGTGGAATCCAGCGACTCGAGAGATTCATCGGCGAGAAAAGAAATCTTACTGAACCTGGAGTCCTTCTTCCTTGAGTAATTCTTCAAATAATAGTTGTGATCAGAAAAATCTTTAAAATACCAGTTATCGGAAACCTTTGCCAAATCAGTTCTGAAGTAAAAACCTGGGCTGAATGTGGTCTCATGATTCAGATAAAATGACCATCTCTTACGGCTGTCCTGCCAGTCACGGCTTAAACCATCCTCCTCGGTTTCAGTTATCTCTTTGATATCATTGAGATAATCAGCATAAAATGTGCCAAAAGAATCCTCATTTATAATATATCTGAACTCCATCCCTTCTTTAAATCCCCTCTTGTCCATATAACGCTGATAAAACGTGGCATCGGTATTCTCTGAAATCGCCCAGTAGAATGGTACCTCTATATCACAGCCATGTTTGTCTCGTGAGTTGGAAATCCGGGGTGGAAGAAGGCCCGACTGCCGTGTCGTCTTTGCGGGGAATACCATATACGGCAGATACAAAAGAGGAAAATTCTTCACCTGAAAGGTTCCATGTTTTAATATGCCATAACCGTCGATGGTTACATCGAGCTCTCTGCCGGTAAATCTCCAGGCAGGCAGGTCATTGTCACAGGTGGTTGCCGTGATATTTTTAAGATGATAGGTGGCTTCTCCGCTCTTCTCAATCTCCTCTCCATTTATAAAGAAGTGGTTTTTGGCAAAAAAAAGCTTTCCTTTGTAAACAATACCAGTTTTTGAGATGACATTAAATTTAACCCTCTCTCCACTTAGTGTATCATCATCACTTTTGATAAACACATCTCCTTCCGCCCTGGCGTTACCTGTAGTTTTATTCAAGGCAACGCGGTCTGCCTTCAAAAAACCACCGGTAAAAGTGATGACAACATTCCCTTTTGCGCTGTATGTATCTGTATCTCTCTCATAAGCCACACTGTCCGCCTCTATATTTATCGGTCCTTTGGCAATCTTCCTTTCAGCAGCAAGGGATAGATTAATCTGAAAGAAAGAAAACACGAGGAAAAACGGTATCAGCTCAATAAACAGGGGAACTATATTTCTAAAATGTTTGGTTCGATCCATGATCACCCTTACATACTGAGCGTTGAAATTAGAAAATAGAAATTGGAAATTTGGCCCTCAGGCTTTTGTACTGTCAACACGTAAATTCGGTTCATCTTTCCCAAATTTCTAATTTCCAATTTCAAGTTTCAAGCCGTGAACGGCTACCGTCAGGGTAAGAAAAGTCTGTGTCAGTTCAATAAATAGGGGATTATATTTTTAAAGTGTTGGTCTTGATCCACAGTAAGCGTTTACTGAATATTGAAATTAGAAAATGGAAATTGGAAACTCGGCCTTCATTCTTTTGTACGATTCGACTGACCTCACGCCGAAGCCTGTCAACTCGTAAATTCGTTTCATCTCTCCCAAATTTCTAATTTCCAATTTCAAGCCGTGAATGGCTAAGATTCACAATCACTTTTACATACCGGAGTTTGCCCCTATTTATTGAGCTATTACA
>JAUWQS010000097.1 GCA_030610915.1 Pseudomonadota bacterium
CTTGAAATTAGAAAGTAGAAATTTGGGAGAGATGAAACGAGTTTACGAGTTGGATGTTTACAAACCGGCAGAAGCGTTATCAGATATGATCTGGCACAACTTTGATAAGTGGAACAAAATTGAATACATTCATCAACAGTACAAAAGCATGAAGGTCCAATTTCCAATTTCTATTTTCTAATTTCAACGTTCAGTGAACGCTTACGAATAATATTTGTGGTTTCTTTGTATTTAAACCTATCTGCGTTCATCTGCGTGAATCTGTGGCTGAGTAGTTACTTTCGATCTTTCGTAAGTGTGAACTGCTGCCAAACTACTGAATGTTTAATCTGTGACCCTGATACTTCCGTTCAAAGACAGATATGATCTCTGCGGTAAAAAGTGTTATCGAAGCGAGGTAGAATACCCAAACAACAATATATATAAGCGCCTTAAGAGGTCCATAAACAAAACCCGCAGGGTTGCCCCCGCAGGTGAGATAAAGACTGAATAGATACTTGGCGATTTCAAGGAGCGTCGCACAGATAATCCCACCTGTAAGAGCACGGTGAAAATAGATTTTTTTGTTAGGAATAACCTTAAATATCAAGGTAAAAAAGATAATAACAAAAAAGATTGGAACGATATGCCGGACAAGAAGATTATCTGTCACAAGACCGCCGATATCGGCTCCGAACAGCGCAACTCCCCCGCTCTCTATCATTGCAGAGACAACGCTTATCGCTATAGAAAAAAGAATGGCAACAACCCCAACGGGTATCACAGCCACGGCCACCAGCATTGATTTAAAGGGATGTCTTTTTCTCTTTACGCGGAATATGACAGTAAAAGCGACCTCCAGGGAAGAGAATATCATTGTGGAAATCCATAATAAAAATATAAAGCCGAGCCATCCGGGCAAGCCGCCGGTTTCCGACAGCTCTTTTATCTCAAAGAGCAACTTTTCTTCCACATAAGGGTGAAGCTGTCTTACAAATTCCACAACGGCAGTATATGCATTCTCGGAAGAACCTAGGATCAGTCCACTAACAAAAAGGACAAAAAAGATGATCGGGATAACCGATAAAATGGAGTAAAAAGCGATGGCTGCTGACAGATTGGGACAATCGTTATTAAAGAATGATCGGAATGCTTCAAGTGGAACATCTCTTATCAATCTAATGTAATATCTCACGCCTTGTTAATCTTCTACCGGGTTGATTTTGAATTCATATCTCGTCGTTTTTGGCAAATCTGGTTCAGAATTAAAAACCCTTTCAATAAATGTTGCATTATCTTCCCTGTCAATCATCAAGACAGTTGAAGACCGTGTGCCATATTCAGGACCAATAATGAAGATGGAGGACAGAATCCTCTCCCACTCCAGACCAACACCGGTATCGGGAAGGAGCTCGTCATCGGCCTGCAATCTATCCTTCAGGATGTCAAATATCGCCTCGGAGGAAGGCCTTGCCTCATTTGAAAGCAGCGCCTCAAGAGCCTTTTTCCCATGCTCGACTTTTGGCCAGCGGGTATCGAGCAGGTGGTTACTCAAACCGTACAGCCCGGATGACAGACTCCGTAATATCCCACCGCGGCTTGAAAAGAAGTAGAGATGAAACCTGTCGCCCAGGATGAGACTAAAGTGATTGTACCGATCCGCGTTGAGAGCCAATCTATGAAGATAGTCAATCGGTTCTTCCCTGCCCTGCAAAAAATCGCTGATAATCATCCCCCTGGAAGGCGCATCTTCTTTCTGAGAGTGCGGATCACGATAATTGGTGAGAGCGGCCATCCGTCCCGTTCTGGTTATGCCCAACCACGTCCCCCCCTCCTTCAAATCTCTGCCCGCAAGAATATCCGGCGAATCGTCCCAGAAAACCGCCGGAGCGGTTGGTCTGTCATAAAACTCATCCCGGTTGGCCGCAACAATCAGCCGGTAGGCTGGATGTGTATCATAGTGAAAAAAAACCAGGCACATTGCTTTCCTTTTAATCTGGCAAGCGTTCACCGCAGAGCTCGCAGAGACAACAAAACAGATGATAGCTGGTGGCATGGACAAACTTGTTTGTCCGTGCATAACTCTGCTCAGATTCACGGTTCAGTGGCTAAAAAACGGCCAACCTTGAATCCAACAAGATGAGCTTATGAGGTATCAGCTCAATGAATAGCGGAAGGCATATGGCAGAAGCATGTAGCGGAAGGCTTCAGCCTCCCATGTGCTTCAGCCATACTGTGTTACGTGAATATGGAGACCTGAAGGGTAATTCCGCGGAAATTCCGGGGACACAATACTAAATTATTGAGCGCAAGCTCTGGGCGATGTTGGCAGTTCAGTTAGTTTACAACCAATCAACTGAATTCCTTTGCCCGAAAGTTTTTGCGATTGATTAGGGCAGCGCCGCCTTCAATGGCCTGTGTAAGCACATATAGTCCTGCCTTCTCAGCATAGCGACTTACATCATCTTTTACAACCAGAGCCCCCATCCCACCGAAAAGCCTGCGCTTGCTATACTCGGGAAATATCTCCCTGAATTTAGGCAGTTTCTTCTCAACAAATTTGTCCACCATCCGTTTTTGCAATTTGTTCTTGACCTTTATCACCAGCACAGCACCTCCATTTATGATTCTGTTGATTAATGGTCTTTTCGCCCAATCTCTGCGTTATGCTCAAAAAATAATCCTCAGAATATCAACTATATGCCTGTGGTTATTTTTTTCGCATGCCTTGATCTTGAACGAAAATCCTCATAAATCAACAAAATCATTTACTGCCACAATATCATATTCGCCGGCGCCCTTCTTCTTTAAATTCCTCTTCACATCCGAAAAGATCATATCGCGCTCTTCTTTGAAAAGATACCGAATGTTTCTATAAAACAAATCCTCGCAACCTCACCTTGCACAAGGCCAAGATCACCAAGCTGACGTCAGATCTCATCAAGTTTTGTTATGGTTTTTTGCAGTTGGGCATCGGTCTTCTTTTGAGACTCCCTTAATTCCGAGGTGCCTTGAAGAAGTAATTCCAAACCTCTCTCTATACGATATACGATCCAACCTTGTTTCTTTATCTTGTTTCGCTTCCATTATGCCACATTATCCCTATCCCAGTTGTTCCAATACGATTACATACCTGAAGAAACATAGGGGAACACAGGGACGTCCATTTGTAAATCAGTAATTATATCGTTTTTACCAGATCCCTCCGGAACTTGTACATTTGGTTGTCACCGGCCTTTACGGCAGAAGAGGTAGTTTGCAAAAGAAACGTTCAAAACTGTACGCTAAACTAAAACATAGGAATCAAGGCTACACTTTCGACACATTGAAACCACCCTGTCAAAAACAAAGGGTCAAACCTACCCCTCTAAGTTTTCACGTTTAGATGCTTTCTGAAGTTTATCGTCAAAACATGAAAAAAATATGGGAGAGGACAATTCCCGATGTAGAGTTAAGGCCGAGGCTAAATGAATTGAATCAAAACCCCTTAAAGCATGTTTTTCCGCCAGGTCACCTGCCAGTCTGATCATATCTGCTGTGACACTCAAGATGAGATAGCTGCTCCAATCTTTATCAAAAAACTCTTTTATACGATCATGTTCATCTGGTGTAAATGCCTTCTCTCGAAATCTACGAGCAAAGGCCGCCCTTGCTTCAGCATAAGCAACGAGTGAGGTGGCCGTAACTTCTGAAGATCTGACCAGAGCTTCAACTTTCGACGATTTATCTTCTTCCACATACAATTTCACCAGGCTGCTGGTGTCAAGATATACGATCATTCTACCGTCTGTCCTCAATAACAGCACCGGATACGCTCTTACCCTTTGAAACAATCCGGGCCGGCATGCCCTCCGGCTTGCCCCCGGACCAGCAAGCCATGCCACACTGGATCAATTGATATATTTTTTCTTCATGGGCTTTTTTTGCGAGCGGCAGTATGATTGCTATCTCTTTTTTTCGATCTGTGACAATGATTTTCTCTCCGGTTTTCACTCTCTTCATATAACGGCTCAAGTTTTCCTTTAATTCTCTTATGCCGATTGTTTCCATAACGCTAATCCTCAAAGCTTTATATAATGTAACTACATTATATTTTATGTTGCCTCATTTGTCAAGTGGATTTAGGTGTTTCCGTGATCATCCCTTGATATGGGACATTTAAGTATCAGCTCAATAAATAGGGGCAACCCCCAATATGTAAGAGTGATTGTGAATCTTAGCCATTCACGGCTTGAAACTTGAAATTGGAAATTAGAAATTTGGGAGAGATGAAACAAATTTACGAGTTGACAGACTTCAGCGTGAGCTCAGCCGAGCAGTACAAAAGCATGAAGGCTGAATTTCCAATTTCTAATTTCTAATTTCAACGTTCGGTGAACGCTTATCGTGGTTCGAGACCAACACTTTAAAAATGTAATCCCCCTATTTATTGAGCTGATACTCACTTTTTGAGTGCAATTTCGCGTAAGTTACTTATGAAGTTCTGGTGGAGATGAGGGGGATCGAACCCCTGACCTCGGCATTGCGAACGCCGCGCTCTCCCATCTGAGCTACATCCCCGATTTTTCTAAGTTTCAAGTTTGATCCATTCGTAAAAAGTCTGTCATTCCCGCGCAGGCGGGAATCCATAGAAGGCTAAGTACTTGAAAAAACTGGATTCCCGTTTTCACGGGAATGACAAAATTGTGCGTATTTCGATTTTTTACGACTGTTTCAAGTTTCAAGCCGTGAACGGCTACAAATATCTATTGCAATTCTCTATTTATTTATTGCGTTTGTGTCAAGAATTTTATAGCGTATGAAGGTAGTTTTTTAAAACCAAAGGGGTGAAATATGGCAGAGATAGATGCTTTCTTTAGATTGATGCATGAACAGGGCGCATCAGATCTCCACCTCGCTTCCGGACAGCAGCCGGCCGTAAGGGTTGGTGGCGATATGGAACGGATTAAGTATGATGTATTGGAGAATAATGCTTTGAAACGCATGCTCTATGAGATAACGCCAGAGCATAAAATCAAGGACTTCGAGGAAACGGGTGATGTGGATTTCGCATACGAGATACAGGGGCTTGCCCGTTACCGTGCCAACTTTTTTCAGCAGCAACATGGTGTAGCGGCAGTTTTCAGAGAAATACCAAATAAAATTCTGACCCCCCAGGAACTCGGTCTTCCCGCAGTAATTTCCAAGCTGGCATCTCTTCCTCGCGGCCTTATTCTGGTTACAGGCCCGACGGGATGCGGAAAATCAACCACCCTTGCGGCCATAATTGACGAGGCAAACCGCACACGCAGTGACCATATTATTACAGTTGAAGATCCGATTGAATTCGTCCATGAGAGTCAGGGCTGTATCGTGAATCAGAGGGAGGTTGGTCTTCACACCAAAAGTTTTTCCGCAGCGCTTCGCGGCGCCTTGCGGGAGGACCCTGATATCATCCTGGTGGGCGAGATGCGGGACATTGAAACCATATCACTCGCCATCGAAGCGGCATCCACCGGTCATCTTGTATTTGGAACACTGCACACCATGAATGCAGCCACAACAGTTGACAGGGTTGTCGAAGTTTTTCCTTCAAGCGAACAGGCACAAATCCGATCCACGCTGGCCGACAGTCTTCGAGCGATAATATCGCAGGTCCTCTTCAAGCGCATTAACAAAAAAGGACGCTGCGCTGCGCTCGAGATACTGATTGCCAACCCTGCTGTTCGGAATCTTATCCGGGAATCCAAAACCTATCAGATTCCATCAATGATTCAAACCGGCAAGAAATATGGCATGATGCTGCTGGACGACTCGATCATGGATCTTTACAAGCGGGGCTGGATAAGCGCCGACGAGGCATACACCAAGTGCAATGAGAAGTCCAGATTCAAAGCGCTGCTGAAACATCCTCCGGTTGATTTTACTGAGGTATAAGGGTCTGTCATGAAATAAGTGTTGCAGCATAGGCGCTCAGATTTGGGTCAGGTTTAGTCGATACGAGTGAGCAAAACCGCAGGGCTAACAGGGCTCTTTTGAGGATTTTGCGATTGAGAATCGGCTAAAGATGGCCTGAAGATGAGATGTATAAAGGTGATACTTGTTTCATGACAGACCCTAATAATCAAATTCGGTAGACTGGGCATGGGGAAAGATTATGAGAAAGCAGGAAATAGATTATATATTGACCAGAATGCTTGAATCCCGCAAAGACATCTCCGACCTGAATTTTACCGTGGGAAAGCCTCTACAGGTGGAAAGCTCCGGCGAACTGATCGGTGTGGATATCGGTCCTCCCTTTGCTGAACTTACCCCTTTTCAAACTGAAATTTTTGCTCTTAACCTCATAAATCGTGACCGCAATCTCACTGAAACACTCCTTGCCGAAGGATCGTGTGATTTATCCTATGAACTTCCCGGTAAAGCCCGTTTCAGGGTCAACA
>JAUWQS010000186.1 GCA_030610915.1 Pseudomonadota bacterium
ATCGTGTTGAAAATAAAGATTGCGGGGCTAAAAGTCAAGACACATATTTTTGATTGACTATTTACGATCAACTATTTACGATTGGTATCAAGTTACAAGGGGGAAAGATAAGATAAATGTTAAAAGGCAAAAAAGTGGGCGCTATAGGTGGAGGGAAGATGGGAGAAGCTCTCATCGGTGGCATGATTTCGGGCAGGTTGGTATCTTCGGAAAGCATAACTGTCTCCGATATGTTAACGGAAAGACTGGACTATCTCGGGAAGAAGTACCAGGTTAATGTGACCAGGAATAACAGAGAAGCGGTAAAAAATGCAGATATAGTTATTTTAGCGGTAAAACCTCAGAACATGGCGGAAGTTCTGGAGGATGTATCGTGTATGATTGGTGAGACTAAGCTGATCATATCAATTGCGGCCGGAATAACCATAAGATTCATAGAAGAACATCTCCAAAAAGGTGTTCGTGTGATCAGGGCCATGCCGAATACGCCGGCGCTTATCGGTGAGGGGGCTGCTGCCATTGCAAAGGGTGGTAACGCCAGTGAGGATGATCTTGCCCTGGTCCGTCATATCTTTGATTCGGTAGGTCTTACTGTTGTTGTAAGTGAAGATCTTATGGATGCCGTGACCGGCCTGAGCGGAAGCGGACCCGCATATGGATTTGTAATAATTGAGGCGCTTTCGGATGCCGGTGTCAACATGGGGCTGAACAGGGATATTGCCCTGAAACTTTCGGCGCAAACACTCCTCGGCGCATCTAAACTCTGTCTGAAGGGGGAAAAACACCCGGCTGAGTTGAAGGATATGGTCGCCTCTCCAGGAGGAACCACCATTGCCGGCCTGAAGGCTATCGAGAAGGGCAATCTCAGAGCAACCCTTATTGCCGCTGTTGAAGCAGCGACCATTCGTTCAAGGGAATTGGGAAGGTAACTGCTCAGGTTGTTTAGGCTGAAGGCTTTTAGGCTGAAGGTAAAAAGTGGTTATAATTAATATTCCTACAGCCCTAACAGTCTTTAGTCTTCAGCCTAAACAACCTAATTAGTGCCTAAACGACCTGAATATAGATGTGTCATGGCAGATACTGTAGTGGAAAAAACATTCACGATAAAAAATGAATTGGGTCTTCATGCAAGGGTTGCAGCCGTGTTATCCCGCGAGGCGAGCAGGTTTAAGTCAAAGGTTTTTTTTGAAGCAGGAGGAACAAAAGCTGACGGGAAGAGCCTTTTGAGTATCTTGACGATTGCATGTCCCAAGGGTAGCGTAGTTACGATCGAGGCGAAGGGAGTGGATGCCCGTGATGCTGTTGAATGTCTTGGGAGACTGATAGAAGATAAATTTGGAGAAAATTGATGAAAGCCGGTGAGGGAAAGAGAGTTTCTGTACTTAAGGGTATCGGCGTATCTTCAGGTATAGCCATTGGAAAGGCTTATGTCCTCGGCAGGGATACAGAAGTCCCCTGTTATAGATTAAAAGATGCCGGCCTTGTAGATGGAGAAATAAGAAGATTCAGGAAGGCCTTAAAAGAAGCAAGGAAACAGCTTCTGGAAATCAAGAAGAAACTCAGTGAGTATAAAGAGATAGAGTCACTCTACCTTCTTGATGTGCATATTATGATTCTCCGGGACAAGAAATTAGCCGATGATACGATATGCTATATAAAAGATAAAGGCATCAATGCAGAGTGGGCGCTCAGAAAGACCGTTGATCATTACAGAGACATATTTGAGATGGTGGAAGATAATTATCTCAGTGAGCGGATCAGTGATGTGGAGTATGTAGAACAGAGGATATTGAGAAATCTTGCCGGTAAGAAATATGAGCCACTCTCCGATATTGGTAAAGATATTATAGTTATTTCAAGGGACATTTCTCCTCCCGATACATTCCATATGAAAGTTGAGAAGATTTTGGCTTTTGCCACGGATATCGGTGGAAAGACATCCCATACTGCCATCGTGGCGAGGTCGATTGAAATCCCGGCGGTGGTGGGTCTGGAAAGGGTTACCCGTGAGGTCGTGACCGATGACGAGATCATTATTGATGGCGCTGATGGTTTGGTAATAGTCAACCCTGATCCTGAGATGATAAGACGGTATGAGGACAAGAAGAGACATTATGAGGTTGTTGAAGAGAGCCTCCTCAAGTATGCGCGTCTTCCAGCGCTTACAAAGGATAATTATAGACTGGAGGTGGGGGCGAATATCGGGTTTATTGAAGAGATTCCCTCGGCAGTGACCCACGGAGCCGAGGGGGTGGGATTATACAGGACGGAATTTCTTTACATCAATAGAGAGCACCTTCCTACCGAGGAAGAGCATTTTTCTAACTACAAAAGTGTAATAGAGTGTGATGGTATTGAATGGTCAACCATCAGGACATTCGATCTTGGAGGTGATAAGTTTGCTTCCAATCCAGAATTGGCCGGTGAGATGAATCCGCAGCTGGGATTGAGGTCAATAAGATTTTGTCTCAAGGAGATTGAGATGTTTAGGGTACAGTTAAGGGCTATCCTGCGCGCCAGTGTATTTGGCAGGACAAGGGTGCTGTTTCCCATGATTTCAGGTGTGGGAGAGCTTCGAGATGTCAAGAAGATCTTTAATGAGGTAAAAGGTGACCTTCTATCAGAGAGGATACCGGTTGGTGAAGACCTGGAGCTTGGGATAATGATTGAAGTTCCCTCCGCCGTTATGGTTGCTGATGAACTGGCAAAGGAGGTGGATTTTTTCAGCATCGGAACGAACGATCTCATTCAATATGCCCTGGCGATTGACAGGATTAATGAGCGTGTTTCCTATTTATATGAGCCTCTTCATCCCGCTATATTGAGGTTGATAAATCGTGTCGTCGATGCAGGTCACAAGGAGGGGATAAAGGTTGCCATGTGCGGCGAGATGGCGGGAGAACCTGCTTATACAACGATTCTTCTCGGTCTTGGACTGGATGAATTGAGCATAACTTCCATGGCCATACCACGTGTAAAAAAGATCATACGCAATTCGACCATGAGAGAATCTAAGGAGCTCTTGAAAAAAGTGATGACTTTTCCAACTGCAGCAGAGATTGAAAAGTTTGTGAGAAGCTACATGATTCAACATTTTCCTGAAGTTTTCCCCGTAGATGAGCAGTGGCAAAATGATTGATGGGTCGTAACTACTCAGGTTGATAGGCTGAAGGCTGTTAGTAAAAGCGGAAATACGGCACACTTTGAAGCCATGTTTGATGCAAAAATCTGCTGTTTCTCTGCTAAGGGTCTTTCAGGGAATAGGTGTTACGGTTGGGCGCTCAGATTTAGGTTAGATTTAGTCGATACGATTGAGCAAAAGCAGAGGAATAGTTGTGCTATTTCGGGGATTTTGCGATTGAGGATCGGCTAAAGATGGCCTGAAGATGAGATGCATAAATGTGATACTTATTTCCTGACAGACCCTAAAGTGCGGCAAGCGTGTTTTTCGGGTACCTTCAGCCTTCAGCCTAAATAGCTTCAGCCTGACTACGTGAGTAGTTACGAAATCATTAAAGAAACTCCCTCCCCCTTGAGGGGGAGGGTTGGGGTGGGGGGTGGGGGTGAAAAACCTCGGTTTATTGAGCTATTACATTTAGTTTAATGGGTAGAGATAAGGATGGTTGCATCACTGTTAAGACCAAGGTGAAAACCTGTCATCGAAATACAACCGAGGCTATTGCTTGCTGCTCCTTCACCATACAGGACATGAGGCTTACTATCAAGGTAAACTTCGAATGCAAAGTTGTCTATATCTAAAGACAGACCGGAAGCAAGCCCAATCCGAAGAGCTGTCCCGCCATCAGCGTCAACATCTATCGTAATACCCATACTGCCAATGTCAATATTCATATAATCCGAATCCGGACTAAATATAACACCAAGATAACCTGGACCTCCATGAGTGGTTCCGAGACCATCAGTGTCGCCATAACATATTCCCGCACCTGCAAGATCTATCTTAAGATGCAAGTCATCTGCAGCTATATCAACGCCTTCCTGACCGGCTATGCCGGCCGTATTTATAATACCACCACCGAGTAGGCTGCATATATCAACGCCTTCCTGACCGGTTACGGCGGCCATATCACTGTCGGAGATGACAGTCATGCCGGCTATACTTGAGATGGGAAGTAACATCAAGACTGTAACCGCTAATAAACATATCACGAATTTTCTCATAATCTTCCTCCTGTGACACAATCTTCTTCCTATGATGATGTCATCTCACCACAGGCAACCCGACCGTCCGCTTGCCTGAATTTAAGCGGACTCGTGGCTTTCCGTCCTCCGGTTGCCCGAAGTTTGGCTTTTTCTGTGGCTAAAAAAGATTAAGAGTTAATCCGAACTCAACCATTTCCAGCCTTTTTCACTGCATCGTTACAGTCCCGCACATCACCACCTTTCATGTCATGTCTGACAATACGTATCAGCTCAATAAATAGGGGGATTACATTTTTAAAGTGTTGGTCTCGAACCACGATAAGCGTTCACCGAACATTGAAATTAGAAATTAGAAATTGGAAATTCAGCCTTCATGCTTTTGTACTGCTCGGCTGAGC
>JAUWQS010000215.1 GCA_030610915.1 Pseudomonadota bacterium
ATACATAGAGCAACAGTTCGTAGTGGGTAAGAGTTGCGAAAAAACCGTTATGCAGGAAACGATGTTCGATGAATGCAAAGCTGCCCTCGATCCTGCGTGTTCTTTGAGGATTGATTGAATGTTTTTCTATCATGTTTCATCTCCTTTGGATTTTTTATGTCATAAGGTGTGCCAAAATGGTTCTGCCATAGCCGCGACGAGGAAATTCATCCACGATTTTGCCGCAGGCTCCGCAGAAATGGCAGCATCCAGCCTTGTCAAACCATGCCCTGGCATGTTGAATGACAATTTGCAGCTTGAATAATATTGGTATACGCCATGGTGGCAGCGGTGTGGAAGATGTATCATCCATGTTTTTTTGATCTTTTTTGCTTAGACCATATCGGCGGCGGTTTTCAGCTTCACGGTGGGCTTTTTTTCCTTTGGCAGTCTGGCGGTATCGCCTCTGTACTTCACTGTGATTTTGGCGTTTTTTTGCGATACGGCATTCATCACAACAATAGGCCTGTCCTCTCCAGCAACACCGACAAACAGAGAAAACAGCGCCACAGCAGCGACACCGAATTTGGATTAAATACAAAAAGAGATGCCTCCGGTCTTGCAAAGAACCGGAAGACATAGTAAAAGGAGGTCAGTCTTTTGAGTTTCCGGGTATTTGCGAAGCTCTTATCGAAAGCCCGAAGTTGTCGCTTCGGGCTTTCACTTCTTTATCCCTCTTGTAACGGTCAAATCTCATCTACACGCATACAAAATCTGATCCCATATTATGATACATTCCAGTGGTAAAACAAGGGCGCATCGACCTTCCCATCCTTCTTTGCGAAAGGAGGATCATTTTTTTATGAGCAGTGAAGGGTGTATGGATTGTACGATAAGCTTTTGTAAGCAAAGGCTGTAAGAACCAATTCAAACAGGTATATTTTTGACGTAAGGTTTGATGTGCATCGGCGGCGAGGCAGAGGGTATTATTACAAAGAAACTAAGAATAAGAGCCAGATTCAAAGAAAATACAGAAAAGAAGATACAATTGAAATATTTCAATGGAAGAAAAGGAAGAAAATAATATTGGCGGGATTTATACCGGTGAAAATGGCGGGGAATTAGGTCGGTGGTGACAAAATGGTAATAGTTCAATAAATAGGGGGCAGTTATTCCCATTACGAACTCAATCATGAGTTTTTTCTTGAAAAGTCCACTTTTTTCTTACGTTCCGGTCCATAATTCTCTATAGTGTCGTGCATGGAGATCATTGCGAGATATCGGGGCCGTGAGATTAGTGAATCTGACCTTGCAGTTGTCAGGCAAATCATTGCGGCCCATCCCGAGGGCAGCAGACGCTTCATTTCACAGGAGGTTTGCAGAGCATGGGAGTGGCAACAAGCAAATGGCGCACTTAAAGACATGGTCTGCCGCAGCCTGCTTTTGCTGCTGCAATCAGAAGGTCTCATCAAATTACCGCCTCCCAAATGTAAACTTCCCAATCCTCTTGCCAATCGGAGAAAACCTGTCAAAATAGAGGTTGACAGCACCCCGATACAATGTCCCATTAATGAACTTTTTCCTATCCATCTTAAACAAGTACGCAGAACCCGATTTGAGAAACTCTTTAATAGCCTGATCAGTGAATACCACTATCTTGGCTACACCCAGCCTGTTGGAGAGCATCTCAAGTATATGGCTTTTGCCGGCGACCGTCCCATTGCCTGCCTGGTGTGGAGTTCGGCGCCGTGGTACATAGGGGCCAGGGATCGGTTTATCGGCTGGTCATCTGAAACCCGTCAAAAGAATCTCTGTCTGATCATCAATAACACTCGCTTCCTGGTGTTGCCCTGGGTTGAAGTCTCTCGTCTGGCTTCCCATTTATTGGCCTTAAATCGTCGCCGGGTATCAGAAGACTGGAGCCTTGTTTACAATCATCCGATATACCTGGCAGAGACCTTTGTAGACACCGAGAGATTTCAGGGTACATGCTACAAAGCGGACAACTGGATATATGTGGGAAAGACCACCGGTCGAGGCAAGCTCAGCAAGTCTGCCAGACCTACCCTTTCAAAAAAGGCCGTTTATGTCTATCCACTAACCAAAAACTTCCGCCACAGGCTTAATACACAAGGTCCTGCGGCCTCTCAAAAGGAGGCAAGGCAGTGCTAGATATTGATATCGATAACGTCAGGAACCTCGATGACGCTCTTGAGGATATCCGTAAACTGTTTAACCTCGTCGAGACCCTTAGCCAGGAAAACAGGGAGCTTAAAAGGCAAAACCAGAAGTTGCGAGATGAGATCGATCGTCTTAAAGGCGAACAGGGAAAGCCAAAGATAAAGCCCAACAAGAAAACCCCCAGCCAATATTCTTCTGAAAAAGAGCGGAAAGAACCAAAAGAACGAAAGAAGCGCAACAAAAAAGACCAACTCAAAACCCACAACACGCAAACCTGTTTTGTAGACAAATCCATTCTGCCCAACGATGCCCAGTTCAAGGGCTTTGACCGTGTTGTTGTCCAGGACATCAAATTTGAAGCCTACAATACCTTGTTCCTGAAAGAGAAATATTATTCTCCATCTCTCAACAAGACCTATCTCGCCCCATTACCTTCAGGCTATGATGGTGAGTTCGGCCCCGAAATCAAGGCCATGGCTCTTAAGCTGTACTTCGATTCCAACATAACAGAACTGAACATCCTGGACCTCCTTCAAGACGCTGAAATTGACATATCAGCAGGACAACTCTCTAACTTCTTGATTAAAGATCATGAACTGTTCCATCAGGAAAAAGATGCCCTCTACGAGGCAGGACTTAAAAGCAGTCCCTGGCAACACATAGATGACACCTCAACCAGGGTGAACGCTCAAAACCACTATTGTCAAATCCTCTGCAATCCTTTTTATACCGCCTACTTCACCACCAAAGACAAAAGTCGATCGACAGTGTTAGACGTACTCCGAAATTTTGGCCCCCGCACTTTTCTCCTTAACGATGAGGCCTTTTCTTATATTAACACCTTCCGATTACCTATCCGGATAATAGAACAATTGAGAGTCTTCCCCCAACAGCAACCAATCAGGCCGGAGGAATTTTTAGACCTTCTTGATAAACACATCCCTTGCCTGGGACCTCAACAGCGCAGCCGCATCCAGGATGCCGCAGCCGTGGCTGCCTACCATGCCCAGATGGAATTTCCTATAATCCGGCTGCTGCTCTGTGATGATGCCCCACAGTTCAAATTGATCACACAGGAGCTTGCATTGTGCTGGATCAACGATGGGCGGCACTATAAGAAACTTGATCCCTTCCTGTCTCAGCACCGACAACTCCTGGACACGTTCCTGGATCGATACTGGAATTTCTACAGACAGTTGTTACAATATCGACAGAATCCCTCAAACCCGGAGCATACTCGTTTGGATCACTTCTTCGATGAGATCTTCTCCACTGTGACCGGTTATGACGCCCTGGATCAGCGTATTGCAAAAACAAAAGCCAAAAAACCCTCTATGCTCATCGTCCTCGACCATCCGGAAATCCCGCTCCATAACAACCCGGCAGAATTGGGGGCACGAAAACGCGTTCGTAAACGTGTAGTAAGCTTTGGTACGCGCACCAAAGATGGCACCAGGGCGTGGGATACATTTATGTCCATATCTGCCACCGCCAAAAAACTCGGCGTCAATTTCTATCACTATTTATCCGATCGTATCTCCGGCGCCTTTGAAATGCCCAGTATGGCCGAACTGATTACCCAAAAAGCCCAACAACTCAACCTGGGCGTCTCATGGAATCCCCCATAAAATAACTTTGAAAAACTTCCATAAGCTGATAATCCTTTTTTATGTCCTCAATCTGGAAAGCACTCCACACACAGCGCCTTACCACATATATTGAGCTCGCCCCTATTTGTTGAGCTATTACATAATTTTCATAGGTACCATCCTTCCAGGCATTATATAGGTCGGTAATATCAATGACATACCACGAATCAAGTGTTGGCGCAGGAAGCGTGCCGATATTTACATAGGATGGATTATTGGACCATGACCATCTGGTAGTCTCATCCCATATTGAGGTAACCCTATCTAAATACATTGAGGGCCGATATGAATGACCATCATAAAAAGAATATAAGTGAATTTTTGCAGAATTTATATCTAACGGTAATGTATCAAGATCAAATTTTAAA
>JAUWQS010000316.1 GCA_030610915.1 Pseudomonadota bacterium
GACCTCACGCCGAAGCCTGTCAACTCGTAAATTCGTTTCATCTCTCCCAAATTTCTAATTTCCAATTTCAAGCCGTGAATGGCTAAGATTCACAATCACTTTTACATACCGGAGTTTGCCCCTATTTATTGAGCTATTACATATTTATTATTGTATTATCGCTCACTTTTATGCTTTCAAGTATTTTCTTTTTAGTCAAGAAAAATTTCTAAGCATGTTTTGTAATTGTCTTGAGTTTGAAGTCTTGCACATGATAGCGATATAGTGACTACTTAGGTTCACGGTTCCACGGTTCACGGTTCAAGGTAACTTTTCAATAAATTAGTCCCTTAGTTGTAAAGTTCTTGCAAAAATGGCTTCGGCGTGAGCTCAGTCGAACGGCAAAAGAATTGCAACTACTCAGGTTGTCAGGTTCACGGTTCACGGTTAAAAGAGTCTCAATCAAATCGATTCTCTTCCTTCAACCGTTGAACCTTGAACCGTGGAACCGTGAACCTGAGCAGTTATCAGAAAGGTAAAAGTATCCAATGGACGATAACAGACTTGACCTGGGTAAAGAGCCCATCCTTCCTCTACTTTTAAAAATGAGTTTTCCTCCTGTTATTGCCATGTTGGCGACGGCCCTATATAATATCGTAGATACATTCTGGATCGCAAAAATCAGCCCCAATGCCATTGCGGCATTAACCATCTGCTTTCCGATTCAGATGATATTCGGGGCCATCGGGATGGGAACCGGAACCGGAGCCGGTTCATTTGCATCTCGCATGTTTGGAGCAGGTAAATATCTAAAGGCGCACCAAACCGCGGGACAGGCTATCTTTCTGTCCCTGTTTTTCGGGATATTGATTATTCTTGCTGCGACACTCTACCATGAGCCGATCCTGAGATTTTTCGGTGTAACGAAAGACATCCTGCCGCTTTCCAGAAGATACCTTGTGGTCGTTGTGTTTGGCTCTCCGTTTCTCTTCTTTATGATGATGTCCGACAATCTCTTTCGCGCCGTTGGAAAACCAAATTATTCCATGTACATAATCATAACCTCAGCAATTTTAAACGCAATCCTTGATCCCTTCTTTATCTTTGGCTGGGGGCCACTGCCGGCGATGGGCATACGGGGAGCGGCGCTGGCTACGGTTATTTCCCAGTTTGCGGCGGTTTTTCCATCTTTCTATTTTCTCAGGCTCAGCTCGTTTAAACATCATATTAAGGGAAGATATCTTATTCCAGATCTTTCAATCATCAAATCCATCTATAAGGTGGGGTTTCCTGCTTCGGTTATGAATCTGGTCTTTAGTCTGGTGCTGACCGTTCATAACCATATTCTTGGCAACTTCGGCCCTTTAGCCATAGCGACCCTGGGACTTAATTTTCGCATAAATGGAATTGTAATGATGGCCCTGTTTGGCTTAGGGTACGGGGTCATGCCGATGATTGGGTTTAACTATGGAGCGCGCAATTACGAACGTCTTAAGCATATTGTGCGGATAGGGGTAACAATATCGTTTATGGTTGCCACACTTAGTTGTCTGATAATCGAGATTTTTGCCCGTCCTATACTGGCAGCTTTTACAAATGATCCGGATCTTCTAACCATCGCGGCGCCGTCACTCCGAATATATGTTTCCATGCTGCCATTGTTAGGTCCCTCTATAATATGGCTCACTATGTTCAATGGGATGGGGAAGGGTTTTACGTCTATGTGTCTTTTGCTTGCGCGTAATCTTGTTTTCCTTCTGCCCATGCTTTTCATATTTCCCGGGTGGTTTGGTTTGAACGGTGTCTGGCTTGCCCATCCCTGTTCAAGTGTGCCGATGTTTTTAATTGCTCTTATCCGGACGAAACGAGAATTCCAGAAATTTCCCAGGGATCGCAACACCACGGTGGCAGCATCCGAAGGATGATCTATTTGACCACTTCATAAAAATTACATATAAGGAATGTGGTGATCGTTAAAAGAAAATCAAATGAAAACAATTATAAAAAAAATACTGATTCTTGCCCTGTTTTTTGGGATCATGTTTCAGGCAGTGAATTCTTTTGCATCTTTTACAATCAAGGATGAAAAGAAGCTGGGCAAAGAGTTCTACGAAAAACTAAAAAAAAGCAATGCGTTGATCAAAAACCGAAAGGTAAATGAATACATCGATAAGCTTGGCAACAAGGTGCTTGCCAATAGTGACAAAGCCCCCTTCGACTTTCACTTTTCAGTGATTAGAAGTTCCGCAATAAACGCCTTTGCAACCCCCGGAGGCTATGTATATGTGAACAGGGGGCTCGTAAACCTTGTTGAAAATGAAAGTCAGCTTGCCGGTGTTCTTGCCCACGAGATAGGCCACGTGAACGCCAGACACATTGCGGATACAATCGAGAAATCGAAAAAGGTCAGTATTGCCACCCTTGCGGCAATACTTGCCGGCGCATTTCTTGGCGGAGGCGGCGAGGGGACTGTTGCCGTTGCGGCCTTCTCAATGGCAACTGCCACTACTTTGAACCTCAAGTACAGCAGGAAACATGAACGTGAAGCTGACAGGCGCGGAATGTCATATTTGGTGGATACAGGATATGACGGCAGGGGGATGGTAGATTTTTTGAGGATTATGAGAAGATACGAGTTTTATTCCAATACTGTTCCCTCCTACTTTCTTACCCATCCCGGGACCGACGAGAGAATAAGATACCTCGATGGATTACTCCAGACCAGATACACTAAACATGGGGCAAAAACCATCATTGGAGGGCTGAGACGTATACAAACCACACTGATGTTTGGTGAAAGTGATCTTGATCTGACACTAAAACATTTCCAGAACTTATTAAAGGAGAACCCTAATGATGTCGATGCACTCTATGGTCTTGCAGTCACTCAGGCAAGAATTGGACTGGCTGCCGAATCCTTCAAAAGCTTCGACAAGGCATTAAGATTATCTCCCAACGATCAGGATGTGCTCAGAGACCTTGGTATAAATTACTTTAAGATCGGAAAAGCCTCTGATGCCATACGTGTCCTGAAAAAGGCATACTCGCTTGATGAAAGCGATGTCAGGACTATTTTCTATCTCGGAAGATCGTACGAAGCTGCAAAGGATTATCATACAGCCCTAAATCTTTACAGGGAGCTTAAGGAGAAAGATCCAAACAATATAAATGCGTATTACTGTCTGGC
>JAUWQS010000257.1 GCA_030610915.1 Pseudomonadota bacterium
GACCTCACGCCGAAGCCTGTCAACTCGTAAATTCGTTTCATCTCTCCCAAATTTCTAATTTCCAATTTCAAGCCGTGAATGGCTAAGATTCACAATCACTTTTACATACCGGAGTTTGCCCCTATTTATTGAGCTATTACAAAAGTCTCTTTATCTCCCCAACGAGAAAAAGCGAACCGGTCACACAGATAAGATCATCTTCTCCGGCAAGCGCAAAGGCTAACGAGAGAGCCTGTTCTGAATCTTCAATAATCTCAACACTATTGACGTACGTCCTCGCAAGGGGCAGTATATCTCCCGGATGCAGCGCCCGTTTCTCTTTCGGTTTTGTAAGGATAACCATCTCGGCAAGAGGGGCTAATTTTTTTAACATTGCCTTGTAGTCTTTGTCGCTAAGGACACCGAAGATAAGAACCAACTTTCTGTAAGAAAAATCTTTCCTTAGCGCTCGACACAGGACGGAAGCTCCCGCCGGATTATGAGCGCCATCAACAATCAGCATGGGAGAATTATGGAGCACCTCCAATCTCCCTTCCCATTCCACATTTCTCAAACCGCGGGTCACGGCGCCGTCATCAATATCAAATCCTTTAGACATCAGAATCTCTATCGCGCCAAGAGCCACAGCGGCATTCTCCATTTGATGCCTTCCGATCAAGGGACATGCAAGGTTGCTGTAGCTCTTCTCGATCCCTTTATATGAGAAGATACCCGCTCCTGTCTCTCTGATTTTAATATCTTTTCCAAGCTGGTAAAGCCTTGCCCTTTGCTCGCTACAGATATCCTTCAGTACCCTCAGGACACCAGTCTGTTTTGCCGCCGTTATACATAAGCCCCCAGTCTTGATAATTCCTCCCTTTTCCCACGCGATGGCTTCTAAATTACTGCCAAGGTATTTCGTATGTTCCAGCGAGATATTGGATATCACAGAAACCTCAGGTATCACAAGATTTGTCGCGTCAAGTCTTCCCCCCATTCCCACCTCCAAAACAGCCACATCAACATTGCACCGGCAAAAATGGAGGAAGGCCAGAGTTGTTACAAATTCGAAATAGGTTATATCCTCCCTAACTTCTCGACGCACCTCTTCAATCAATCCGGTGAGTTTCTCTACCGATATCATACAATTATCTATTCTTATACGTTCCCTTATATCGATGAGGTGTGGCGAAGTATAAAGACCAACCCTTAACCTCCCTTCAGAGAGAATAGAAGAAATCATTGCAGCAATGGAACCTTTGCCATTGCTGCCGCCGACTATAACTGTTCTGTATTGTTTCTGGGGGTTATTCAGTCTGTCGAGGAGTCGGGAGATAGGACCAAGTCCCAAACGTATCCTTCCCCCGTTCAATTTTGAAAGGTAATCAAGAGAATCTTGAGGAGGCATTTAATCGAAACCAAAATATTCGTAAGCGTTTACGGAACGTTGAAATTAGAAATTAGAAATTAGAAATTTGGCCCTCAGGCTTAAGAGCTAAGAGCTTATGAGCTTTTGTACTGTAAACTCGTTTCATCTTCCCCAAATTTCTAATTTCCAATTTCCGGTTTCAAGCCGTGAACGCCTACTCAATCGTTATTACTTCACCTTCGCTGAGGATATGGATATATCTGTTCCTGATCAAACTCACCTCTTCCTTTATGGTCTTTTCATACTGGGGTTTCATGTGATAAAGATAAATATGTGGCGTTAAGACACCCAGTTTCGCCAATTCTTTCTCAAGACCGGATGGTGTGAGATGTCCTGTGACATTGGCAATCGTATTCAGGCTATCGGGGAATGACGTTTCAATAAATATGGCTCTTAGACTTTCCTGTTTCCGCGCAACTTCCCATATCTCGTCCGTCGGCCCTGTATCTCCCACAAAGATCACTGAACAGCCTTCAGATTCTATTACGTATCCCACCGTTTCGACGGTATGATTAACCCGAACGGCGTTAATGGTAAGATTATTCAGCCGGAATTTCACACCTGGTTGGACCACCTCGAATTCAAGGACAGGATTTGCCGGAGTCGGAATCTGCGAAAAATCAGGCCATATAATATTATTAAAGAGATGCGCACTCAATGCATCAATAACTCCCTGCGTGCTTATAACACTAATTGCCGGATATTCTTTTTTACAGTAAGAAAAATTGTCCACCAAAAACATTATGTCACGGACGTGATCGAGATGGGCGTGAGTTACAAGAATAGATTTTATATTAATCTGCTCTTCCATTGACAGCACAGAAGTTATTGTGCCGCCATCGACCATAATCGTCCCATCCAACAAAAAACCGGTGGCATTGTAACCGGGGAGCTGAGATCCGTGACAGCCTAATACCCTAATATCCATATTCAATTAGTTAACCAATCTAACCTTTTAATTAGATTGACCGAAAAATGGGAATCCCTATACTATTTAAATTTATTCTTCCGGTATAACCTTAAATACCTCGTCGCCGGGACGAACACGATCGGCTACCTTAATGCCGATATAATCACCCGCAACGGCCTTTTCGACATTTTTGTTATTTATTTCCATCGACTCAATCTTATCTTCGAAATCGGTGGTATGACCCGTTAATTTAATCGCATCACCCACTTTCAACTCTCCCTCAGTAATCTTGACCGCAGCTACACTCGGTTTTGCAAAAAACTTAACAACCTCGCCAACTTTTTCTTCCGCCACGATTAACCCCTCCTTTCCTCATGATTTTACAGAGCGTTCACCGCAGAGCTCGCAGAGAGCGCAAAGAAACTATTCTTGTAAGCCAGGAACCGAGATCGTTAAATTGTTGAGTCGTCGAGTGGTTCAAAGACATTCACCACTTAACCCGGAACCAAAAAGCTCTTAAGCTCTTAAGCTCTTAAGCTCACCGGCTCATCAGCTTATCAGCTTATTAGCTTATCAGCTCATCAGCTCATCAGCTCATCAGCTCAAATAGTCACGCACGGACAAACAAGTTTGTCCATGCCACCCCACCAGCTATGAGCTATGAGCTGTTTTGTCATCTCTGCGTTCTCTGCGGTGAACAGTTACCAAAAAGCGTTTCTCAATAAAGTCGATTATCCCTTTAATATCATTGATGTCCAAACAGGCAACGCCGACATCCAGTTCTCGATCGCTGACTATGGCGATCAGGTTCTCCTCACCGCCACAAAGCAGTTCCCTGTTCATTTCAGAGCGAAACACTTCAATCTTGGGGTGCGGGCTTTTTTTGTATCCCTCAGAAAGAACGATGTCCACATCTCTGATGTATTTATCTCTCAGTTCTTCAATCTCATGATCTCTTTCCACATCTTCAATGAGGGCAATTTTCCATGGCGACGATATTATAGTAGTATGAGCGCCTGCCTTTTTATGGCGCCAGCTGTCCTTTCCCTCGTGGTCGATATCAAAACCATGGACATCATGCTTGATGGTTGCCACACGGTAACTTCTTCTGTTCAACTCCGGAATCATTTTCTCTATCAGGGTTGTTTTGCCTGCCCCCGATTTACCAACAATAGAGACAATGGGAATCATTTTTTCACCGTGTCAGCACAGGGTATAAGGTTTCGGGTTTAACTCGGAACGTATCTGTTCACCGCAGAGGCGCAGAGACCGCAGAGATGACAAAAGAGTTATACTGAGAAAGGCACATAATTGAGCGTTTGAATTAATCAAAAATGAACCCTCAAATAT
>JAUWQS010000497.1 GCA_030610915.1 Pseudomonadota bacterium
TTAACACCACAAAAGCTGGGAGGCCAAATTTCTAATTTCTAATTTCTAATTTCAGTTAACGCTTACCGTGGGTCAAGACCAACATTTCAAAAATGTAATCCTCTGTTTATTGAGCTATTACCATTTTACTTTACACTTTAATCTTCAGATATGCTAAAAGAAAAACCGTAGGGGCTTTTCTTAACAGGAAAGCTTATTTATATGAGAAGTGGAATCGCAGGTCAAGAATTAAAACAATTCAGAGCCTGTCAAAGTTTCTAAGTGTAAAAAACAGGAGATTAGAACAACTATGGATTTGGTTGAGGAGATTCCCCTGTCGAATGGATTGGTTGTGGAAGTCTGGGATGATTCACGCCCTATTGCTGACGATACCACAAAAGTTTCCATCTATTTAAAGGTGAACGTCGAGGTTAAGCCGGAATACTTTGCCGGTCCAGAGCATTTTGAAGAAGTTGAAAGAATCTTCGGACGTGAAATCTGTTTTGAATACAGGATAGAGAGGACTTTTGTGAGTAACAGGGAAAAGGAAAGTTTTTTCGAAGAACTTTTGGAAGACTTCAAAAAGAATTCCATGCCATATCTTGCCATGCCCAAATTCCCTGCCGGTTTTGCAATGTCAAAATACATGGATATTCAAAAAAGGCATTATCGTTACTATCACCCTGTTCTTGCAGAATCAACGATGGTTTCAACTTCTTTTGACGATGGATCAGGGAGAAAATGAGCTGATAGCTCGTAGCTGGTGGCTAAAAGCTATGAGATATGAGTTCTTCCGGGTTAGGCTTTTCAAGAATGCATCATGCTTCATCAACAGAAGGGAAGAATGTAAATGAGTTCAGAACGAAACATAGATGCGGAGAGCCGGCAGGATCTCCAGACCCGGATAAATCAAGGAATAATAGAAGAATTAAGGAAGGCATATCCTGAGAAGTTTGCGCCTGAGAATGAGATATTCAGCCATATTCGCAGGGGCAATCGAATATTTATCAGCACGGCTTGCGGAGAGCCGCAATATCTTGTTCAATCCATTATAGATTACGTAAAATTAAATCCGAAGGCCTTTTCCGATGCCGAAGTCTTCCATGTGTTGACCCTTGGCGTTGCTCCATATACAGATGAAAAATTCAGGTATAATTTCCGTCATAATTCATTCTTTATCGGCAATCATACCAGGGATCCCGTTAATAGAGGCATGGCCGACTACACACCCATATTTCTGTCGGAAGTTCCGGATTTGATATATCGCGGTATTGTTCCGGTCGATATCGCCCTGATCCAGACATCTCTTCCAGACAAACATGGTTACATAAGTCTTGGAGTAAGTGTCGATATCGTCAAGGCCGCAACGGAAAAGGCCGCAATAATTATAGCACAGATTAACTCGAGTATGCCCCGCATACATGGCGACGGCTTTATAAACATAAGAGATGTAGATTTCCTCATTCATCATGATGAACCTCTGCTCGAATATCGCGCGGGCGTCGATACCGAGGCAATAAGGCGTATTGGAAGGAATGTTTCACGCCTAATTGAGGACGGAGATACGATTCAGGTAGGATATGGGAAAATCCCCAATGCGATCTTATCCAATCTCTCTGACAAGAAACACCTTGGGGTGCATACGGAACTTCTCAGTGATGGCATCGTGGATTTGATGAAGAAAGGGGTTATAGATAATTCAAAAAAGCGTATCAACCGGGGGAAAACAATTGCGGCATTCTGTATGGGTAAAAAAGAGACTTATGAATATCTGCATGACAATCCC